>DASYUH010000043.1 GCA_036001465.1 Candidatus Polarisedimenticolia bacterium | reverse complement strand
GTTCCGGTCCTGGTTCGGATCGGAGTTGAGGTGGAACCCTTCCTGCGGGTTGCGCAGGTCGTGAATTTCGCCGGAAGCGGCCGGACGGGCCAGGGAGTACTGGTCGGTCCACGGCGCGTTATGGCCGCCATTGTAGACGTTCCCGTCGTAGGCCAGGTTGTCCGTCGCCGAGCCGGCCGGGCAGACGGTGACGCCGTCCGGTTTCAGATCGCCCGAGGCGAGACAGTTGTCCGGGCCCGGCGAGGTCACGACCAGGTCGAGGTCGTTGACCAGCGGTCCGCCGCTCCCCGGCGCCGACGGGATGTCGGTCCAGGCCAGCCCGATGACCAGCTCGCTCCTCAGAACCGCCAGCCCGCCGCCCGCGCCCACGATGGTCCGCGGGCTGCCCACGCGGAACCTGTGGGTCTTCGAGGTAGTCACGTTGTCGATCGCCGGCTCGCCGGTGGCGATGTCGTCCCACACCAGAAGACCCCGGGCCGGATGCTCGGGGGTGGACGCGGCGTTCCCGCCGCCGTTCGGGCTGTACACGAAGTTCTTCGACCAGTTGGCCAGCGGCAGGACGTGGGCCATGATCGCCCGGCCGTACCCCTGCTCGCTGTTCCCGATGACGCCGACGAACGTACCACCCGGCGAGCCGACGTTCATGGCGCGGGTGCGTCGGAGGTTGCGCTCGTTGACGTCCTGTCCCTGCGTTCCAACCAGGGTGCCGAACTTGGCCGAGGCCACCATGGCGGCCTTGACCAGGGCGCCCGAAATGTTCGGAACGCGGTTGGCCGTCGTCCGGTCGCCCGTCGGGTAGAAGCCCTGCGCGAAGTAGTCGCGGACGAGAGCCCCGGCCCCCGTGACGTAGGCGGCGGCGTACGAGGTCCCGAAGTTCCCTTCGTCGATCTGGGCGTCCACCGGCGCGGCGTTGTTGTTGTCACGGCTGCGGAACGCGGAGATGGAGGCCGTCTCGAAGGCCGGCACCAGGTCGGTGGCGGGGGCGGTGACGAGAGGCGCCATGCGCAGCGACTCCTGGGTCGCCGGGCCGCGCGATTCGAAGCCGACCGTGTTGTTCTCCTGGTCGTTCGTGCCGAAAACGGTCACGGCATCGGACCGGGTGCCGCCGACCGACACCAGGTTCTTCGCGGTCGACGGAGGCTGCGTCTGGATCGGCCTCGGGAAGTTCGGGTCCTCGTCGGCCGCCGTCCCGTTGAACAGGTCGGGGATGACGACCAGCATCAGGCCCACGCGGTTCGTGCCGGCCAGACCGCCGTTGTTGCCGACCGGGGCGAAGACCATGAAGTCGCGGTTGTTGTACAGGAACTTGTCGATGTCGGCCGCCTGCTGCGGATAGGTCCCGTTGGTCGCCAGGAACTGAATCGTCGAGAAGTTGTCCGGGGCGCCGAACGGCATGACCGCCAGGTGCGCTTCCGTGCCGCCGCCGACGATGCCGGAGCAGATGCCGGTGCCGCCGCTGAGGGGGCAGATCAACTCGCTCAGGCGGGTGAGGAGGCTGCCGGGGTCGACGTTCCCCCCCTTCTCGATCAGGGAGTTGATCGTACAGAGGGTCCGATTCGCCACGTCACTCACGATGATGCGGGCGCCCTTGGCGACGCCGTCGAGATTGGCATTGCGAGGCTGGCCGCCTCCGCCGATGCCGGACCGGGTCGCGAACACGCCGACTCCGGTCGGCCAGGCGGCAATCGCGCTCGCCACGAGGTTGCCGTGGCTGCCGGATCCGTCCAGCGCGCCGTCGCAGTCGTCGCCGTTGTCGCGGACCTGGATGATCGAGTGGACCTTGCGGTGGTTCGTCGACGGGAAGGCGTGCGTGATGTCGAACACCTGCGTCGCGGTCTGCGAGAAGCTGGGCGTGTCGCCCGAGATGCCGTTATCGATGACGCCCACGAGCTGCGGCGGCACCACGTCCGTGGCGGCCAGGCCAGGACCGACGTTCACCCTCTGTCCGTCGGCGACGCCCGACGCGTTTCCATCGATACCGCCGCCGTCCACGCCCGCGTCATCGAACGGCCGGATGAAGTTGGCGTCTTCCGCCGAACCGGTCTGGACCATGATGGGGACCCGGGAGTTCTGCTGCATCAGCTCCAAGTACTCCTGGATGTGCAGGACTTCGGGCAGACGAGCAATCTTTCCGAGGGCCTTGTGGTCCGCGCGGACCAGGTAGGCCGAGCCATCCACGCCGTATTCGGCTACGTCGACGACGCCGGCGACCCTCGCCAGTCGATCCTTCGCCGCATCGCCGCCGCGCACCATGGCGACCTCGAGCAGGAACGTCGGGTCGACCGCCCTGTGCCTGTTGATCAAGGGGCGCCGGCCGGCCTGCATGTCGATCTTGTCCGCCGGTTGCATGGCGTAGAAGAACGCCACGTCCTCGTTCTGGCGCAGCTTGCCAATCTGTCCCGCATCGACGTAGGCGAGAATCGTCGAGTTTGCCCGGTAGTCGATGATGGACGTGACGTCCCGGCGGATGCCGTCGAGGACGGCGTCCAGCCCTTTCGCGGCGATCGCCTCCGGCTTCAGCATGAGGTAGTTGGGACCGTGGGCCAGGTTACCCCTGGCGCCCATGCGGGTGACGTCGTTATCCGCGAACTTGAGGTCGGCCGGCAGGCCGCGCAGAGCGGCTTCGGCGTTCTTCGGGTCGATGTCCGCGATGTTCGTCCGCAGCAACCCTTTGGCATCGCCATCGACTCGCCGCGGGGACTTGAAGTCGTCGCCGAAGACCGCGAATTCGGCCGGCCGCAGCGTCGCAAGAGGCAGCTGGACGGTGGCCATCTTCCTCGCGTCCATCTCCATCAGCTTGGCGATGAAGGCGTCCTCTTCGTCACCGACGGGAGTCTGTGCCCTGGATGCCCAGAGCAGCATCGCCGGCGCGGCCAGGATGAGGCAGAGGCCGACGGCGACCAGTAGACGGGTGCACTTTGCGTTCGAAAGTGCGTTCATTCGAGTCCTCCTTGGTGGGCTGCTACAAGCTCTGCGGAAGATGGCATTGCGATGACCGAGGCTGGCACGGTCACCGTGAAGGCGGAAGGCGATGACCCGCTTCTGTCCCCTTGGGAGACATGGCGGGCGATGGGTAGCCCCCCCACTACGACCTCGCTAGGTTGTAAAGGTCCAGCAGTCGGCAGATCCAAACGGCGAACTTTGTAATGCGTTGCCCATATACTGTGAAGGGTTGGGACTGTCAAGGAAAAGTTGGGAAAGCCCAAAAAAGTCGGTCCATGACCCCCCGATTCATTGACAGGGAAATAACCGGCACCCTAGAATGGGGCGGTCTCGGATGGTTCTGGCCGAATTAATGACCAATTAAACGGGGGAGGGGGCATGAGCACGACGATGGGAGGCCTCGTTTCGCATCCCGAAGGGGGGCAGGCGGCCCCTGGCATCGGCAACGTCCGGTCGGTCTCTCGCCCCCTCACCCGGGTCGTCCTGGTGCTCGGATTCGCGCTTCTGACCTGGGCAGGGGCCAGGGTCTCGGTCCCGCTCCCCTTGACGCCGGTTCCCGGGACCCTCCAGACGCTGGCTGTCCTGCTCGCCGGAGCTCTGCTCGGCCCGCGCGCCGGCGCGGCGAGCCAGGTGTCTTATCTTCTTTTAGGGCTGGCAGGGCTGCCGGTCTTCGCTCTGCCGGGCGCGGGACCGGCCTACTTTCTCGGGCCGACCGGAGGCTACCTCGTCGGGTTTGTCATAGCAGCATGGACGACCGGATGGCTCGTCAGGAGGCTCCGCGGACTGGGAACCTGGGGAACCCTCGCCGCATTCCTGGCCGGGAGCGTCGCCGTCCATGCCTGCGGCCTGGCCTGGTTGTCCGTGTTTCTGGGCGGCCCTGCCGCCGCGTGGCGCGCCGGGTCGGTGCCGTTTCTCCTCTTCGACCTCGCCAAAGTGATGGTGGCGACGGGGATTCACGCCGGTTTCCTGCGATGGAAGGTCAGCTCGAGGCACTGAAGCGGATCCTGGGAGACATCGGTCCCTGCCTCGTCGCCTTCTCGGGCGGCGTCGACAGCACGTTCCTGCTCAAGGTGGCCCACGACGTTCTCGGTGACGGCGCTGCGGCGGTCACCGCGATCTCCCCTTCGTTCGCCGCGGCGGAGAAGGAGGACGCCGGGCGCCTGGCCCGTCTGATCGGCGCCCGACACCTCCTGGTGCCGACCGGGGAGCTCGACGATCCCCGCTACGTCCGAAACGACGCCGCGCGCTGCTTCTACTGCAAGGCCGAGCTGTTCCGCGTCCTCGCGTCCCTGGCCGCATGGGCGCCTGGGCGGACGATCGTCTACGGAGCGATCACGGACGATCTGGGCGATGACCGGCCCGGCATGCAGGCGGCGGCCCAGGCCGGCGCGCGGGCGCCGCTCGTGGAGGCCGGCCTCTCCAAGGCGATGATCCGGCGCCTCTCGAAACAGCTGGGCCTGCCGACTTGGGACAAGCCGGCGATGGCCTGCCTCGCCTCGCGCATCCCGCGAAACGTCCCGGTCACGCGCGCCGCGCTCTCTCTCGTGGAGCGGGCCGAGACGGCGGTCCGCTCGCTCGGGTACAGGCAGGTCCGGGTGCGGCTGCAGGGGGAAGGGGCCCGGATCGAGCTCGACGCGGACGGACTGAGCCGGTCGGCCTCGCCGCCTGAGAGGGAACGCCTGATTGCCGCCGTCCTGGGCGCCGGCTTTCCCCAGGTTCTGATCGATCCGCTCGGCTACCGGCCGGGGGGCGGCGCGTCCTGAGCGCTCCCGATCCGGAGCATCCCGGCAGCACCGATCGCAGGATCCTCCATTCCTTCATGGAAATTGCCTCCGCCACGGCCGGGGCGGAGGATCTCGACACCGTCCTGGAGAAGATCGCCGAGTCGCTCCGCCGGCTCTTCCCGGTGGACGGCGCCGCCCTGGGGCTCGTCGAGGGGGACAGCGTCATGGTGCGCGAGGTGCTGAAGCGGGGGGAGAAGGCGCCGCGCGATCCCGAGCGCCTTCCGGGCGACGCGTCCCACCTCATGGGCTGGGTCATCCGGAACGACAAGCCGATGTGGCGCAACGACGTCACGGCCGAGATGCGCTTCGCCGAGAGCGTGAAGCAGAAGAACCTCAAGAGTGACATGACCATTCCCTTGCGGGCTCGCGGCCGGGTGATGGGGGCCTTCCGCGTCGCCTGCACGAGGCGGCACGCCTTCGATCCCGAGGACTTCGAGGTCCTCAAGCGCTGCGCCGACATGACCGCCGTGGCGGTCGAGACCCAGCGCCTCCTCATGGCCACCAAGCGGCTGGCGGAGCTGGACGGTGTGACGGGGGTCTTCAACCACCGCCACTTCCGGAGCCTTCTCGACCAGGAGATCGATCGGGCGCGCCGCCTCGATCGACCGGTCGCCCTCGTCATGATCGACATCGACAATTTCAAGCGGTTCAACGACACCTACGGCCACCAGGCCGGTGACGATGTGCTCCGTCACGTCGCGCAGCTCGTCGCCCGCGTCCTGCGCCGCTCGGACGCCGTGGCGCGTTACGGCGGCGAGGAATTCGTCGCCCTGCTGCCGGACGCCGAGGCGCCCGACGCCCTGACGGTGGCCGAAAAGATGCGGACCGAAATCGAGAAGAACCCGCTCACCCTGCCCGGCATGCTGCGCCCCCTGCATGTCTCCGCCAGCCTGGGAGCGGCGTCGTTCCCCGCCGATGCCATCAACGGCCCGGACCTGGTGGCCGCCGCCGACCGGGGCCTGTACCACGCCAAGCGAACGGGGAAGAACCGCGTCTGCCATGCGGGCGCGGCGACCGGGGCGGGGTGAGGTCCGTCACCCGCCAGGGATCGATCGGGGTCCGCCTCCGGTCATGAGGCGGATCCCCGGCCCGATTCCGTCCCGGCGGCCCCCTCGGCCGCGGCGCACAAGGCGGCGAGGACGGCGATCAGCGCCAGGCAGGGACAGACGACGGGCCACCAGGCCGCATCGAGCGTCGCGCGGGATTCGGCGAGGATCGATCCCCAGGACGGGGCCGGCGGGTCGATGCCGAATCCGAGAAAGCTCAGGCCCGACTCGAGCAGGATGGCGTTCGCCACTCCGAAGGCGGCCATGACCCAGAGGGGCCCGGCCAGCAGGGGCAGAAGATGCCGCAGGACGAGGCGGGGAGCGCCGGCGCCGGCGGCTCGCGCGGAGACCCACACCTCGCCGCCCCGGTGCCGCAGGATTTCCCCCCTGACGTAGCGCGCCATCGAGGTCCAGCGGCTGAGCGCGATGCCCGCCGCAAGCGGCAGGAGCCCCGAGTGACCGAGGGCGGCGACGAAAGCGAGCGCCAGGACGAAGGGCGGGAAGCAGGCCACGATGTCGACGATTCGCACCACGACGAGATCCACCAGGCCGCCGCGCAGCCCCGCGAGGGCCCCCAGCGAGAAACCGATGAGCAGCGCCAGGGCGGTGGCGCCGAACCCCACCGCGAGAGACGGCCGGGCGCCGTAAATCAGCCTGGACAGGAGGTCCCGGCCGAGAGCATCGGTCCCGAGCAGGTGAATCCGCCCGGGCGGGAGGAGCGCCTGATCCAGGCGGACGCCGCGGAAGGAGTAGGGGACCGGCGGCATCAGGAGAGGGCGCGCGCCGCCGGGCGCGTCCGTCGATGCGGCCGCCGGCGCGCCCCAGTCGACGCGGCGCGCCGCGGGATCGTCGAACAGACGGCCGGCCATCGGCAGGTCGGCCAGGGCGGGATAGACCAGACGTCCATCCACTCTCGCCACGATCGGTCGATCGTTCGCCAGGATGGGCGCGAGCGATCCCAGCATCGCGATCACCAGGAGGATCCATGCGGCCGGCCGCGCGTCAGAGGGCAAGGGCCCTGTCCTCCTCCATCCCCTCGCGGACCCGGGGATCGGCGATCGCGTAGAGCAGATCGACCAGCAGCTGCGCCGCGACCACGACGATCCCCGAGAGCAGCGTGAGCCCCATGACCACCGGGTAATCCCGCCCCTCGACCGCCGCGAGGTAGAGCCTTCCGACTCCCGGCACGGAGAAGACCTGCTCGACCAGGATGCTGCCTCCGACCAGCCCGGGCAGGACCGCGGCGAGGAGGGTGATGAAGGGGACCATCGCGTTGGCGATCACGTGCAGGTAGGCGCGAGAGCGCGGCAGGCCCTTGGCGCGGGCGACCGCGAGGTACTCCCGACCCAGGATGGACCGGAACACGGCGCGCGAGTAGCGCGCGACGATCGCCCAGCCGGACAGGGCGAGGCAGAACGTCGGCAGGACCAGGTGACGGAGAAGATCGAGGCCCCGGGCCAGGGGAGAGGCCCCGTCCGCCGATATTCCCATGAGGGGCAACCATCCGAGACGGACCGCGAGCCACTGCTGGAGGAGAAGCGCGGCGGCGAACGGGGGGACGGCATAGAGGAGGAGAAGGGCCCAGGCTCCGAGCCGATCCGCCGCCCGTCCCGGGGATGCCGCCCCGAGAAGCCCGAATGGGACGGCGAGTCCGTAGATGATCAGGATGGACGCGACGTTGAGGCAGAGGCTCCAGGGGAGGGCATCGCCGATGACGGCGGCGACCGGCCTTCCATCACGAAGCGATCGCCCGAGGTCGCCTCGGAGGAGCCCCGTGGCCCAGGAGATATAGCGGGCCGCAGGTCCCTGGTCGGCGCCCAGCGCGGTGCGCAGGTGCGCGACCGCCTCCGCCGAAGGGGCGCCGCCGGCGGACCAGACCTGGAGGGGATCGGACGGCAGGAGGTTGAGGATTCCGAATGCCACGGCCGTGACCCCGGCCAGAGTCGGGAGCACGGACAGGAGGCGGCGCGCCAGGAAACCGATCACGGCCCTTCGTGGTCCAGGACCCGCAGCCGCGCGAGGCCGGGGTAGTGCGCGATCAGGCCGCGCGGGCCGGGGTGGACCCCGCCTATCCGGCGGACCATGGCCGCCCGCGTCATCGGGGAGAACAGGCAGGTGTACGGTTGCAGGTCGGACGCCCGCCGTTCGATTCTCCGATAGGTCAGCTGGCGCTGCACGGGATCCACCTCGCGACGTCCCTCCTCGATCCAGGCGTCCGTCTGCGGGTCGTTGAAGCCGGCGTAGTTCTGCCCTCCCTTGACCTGCGAGGAGTGCAGCATGCCGTAGGCGACTCCGTCCGGGTCGACGCTCGAGACGAAGCCCGAAAGCGCCGCCTGGAATTCCCCCTTCTGCAGGCGCCCCCAGAGGGTCGGCCAGTCGAGCCTCTGGATGGACATCTCGATGCCCAGGTGCTGCAGCGACTCCTGGGCCACCTGAGAGAATTGCACGTGGTCCTGCCCGCCGCTGAAGATCAGGAGAGCGAAGCGGAACGGTACGCCGCGGCGCGTCCGCAGGCCCGTTCGCGGATCGACCGGCCAGCCGGCGCGATCGAGGAGCTCCGCCGCTCCGGTGGGGTCGAATGGGGCGGCGGGCTGCGCGGGGTCGGGGGGCAGCACCGAAGGATGGAAGAGCGAGGCCGACACACGGGCCGCCCCGCGCAGGACGTTGCGAACATATCCCTCGCGATCGAGCGCCAGGGCCATCGCCCGGCGCACCAGGGGATCCGTAAAGAAGGGGTTCGAGCCATCCGAGCGCCACGCGATGTAATACGTGAAGAGCGACGGGTACTCGATCGTGTCGAAGCGGCGCGCGAAGGATGGGTCCGAGGCGTGCGCCACCCACTGCATCGGCGTGAGCGTGGCGTAGTCGATCTCCCCGGCGAGCAGGGCCTGCAGACGGGTCTCCTCCGACGGAACGATCGGAAGCTCGATCGAGTCGAGAAACGGGCGGCCCCCCCAGTAGTCCTCGTTGGCGGCCAGGACGATGCGCCGGCCCGCTTCCCAGCCGACGAAACGGAACGGGCCGGTGCCGACGGGCGCCCGGTTGGGGCGCGCCGTCAGGAAATCCTCGCGCTCGTAGAGATGGCGCGGCAGGATCGGCACCTCCCAGGCGGCCAGCGCCGGGGAGTACGGGAACCGATACGTCACCCGCACCGTCTCCTCGTCCGGCGTCTCCACCCGCTCGACAGGCAGGAACCCATCCACCCGCCCGACGGCGCGGCTCCTGGGATCGATGACGCGCTCGTAGGTGTACCTGACGTCGGCGCTGGTCACGGGCAGCCCGTCGTGGAAGCGAGCGCCCCGGCGCAGGTGAAAGGTCAGCACGCGGCCGTCCGGCGAGAACTCCCATGACTCCGCGAGACGCGGCACAATCTGCAGCCTCTCGTCACAATCCACCAGGCCGTCGCCCACCAGGCGGCCCACGGTGTCGCTGACGAGGTCGCTTCCCGTCACAAAATTGAGCGTCGTCGGCTCGCTCGAGAGAGGGAAGACGAACCGGCCTCCGTACGGGCCCTCACCCGCCCCGCGGCCGGTCTTCGAAGGAGCCGGGCCGCACGCGCCCGGGACCGCGAGCAGGAGGAGAAGGATGGCAATCGCCCTGAGCGGCAGCCGGAGAGCGGCGGGGGAGTCGGCTCTCATGCGGTCTTCCTCAAGGGCCCGCTCAGTCGGAGGTGAAGGTGGCCTTGCCCGCCCCGGTGTTGCCCAGGAGGTCGGTCACTTTGACGATCACCGTGTGCTCGCCGGGACGAAGCCCCGGGAGGCTGACGCTGTAGGTCTCGGTGCGAGAATCCGAGACGCCGTCCGTCGGGGCCATCGGCACCCAGCGCGCCGCGTCCACCGAATACTCCGCGCGGGCGATCGGTCCCGGCACATCGCTCGCCGACACGTCGATGACCACGTCCTTGCCGCTCTTGCGGGCCGTGACCTGAAGCGATGGCGGCGTGTTGTCCACCAGGAAGGGATCCCCGGTGAGACTCGCGGTCTTCGCCTGCCCTGCCGCATTGGACAGCGCATCGGTCGCTTCGACGCGCACCCGGTAGAGGCCGTCGGGCAGCTGCGTCGAGTCGAGCGCGAAATAGCTGTCGCGCAGCCCCTTCGCCAGCGTCTTCCAGGCGGATTCCCCCTCGCCCCGGAACGACAGGTCGAAGGACAGGGTGTCGCCGTTGGGATCTTCGGCCTCCCAGTCGATCGCACGCATGCCGCGCACGTAAATGCGTTTCTCGGGGAGCTGGGGTGGGCGCGACTCGGGCGCCCCGCTCTCCGGGTTCACCCGGATCCCGGTGAAGGCGAGGTCCTGGGGATCCGGCTCGGGGGCGTACGGCGACCTGTCGCGCACGACGCCGGGGGGCTCGACGACGATTCGTTTCACCGCCGGCGGCAGGTTGCCCGGCAGGTAGGCGACCGACACGGCCTGGAGAGCAGGTCCCGCCCCGGAAGCCCCCTGCCCGGCGCCGGCGCGCGCCAGGCGGGCGCGCCACTGCAGGAACCGGGCCGACGGGCTGGTCACCGCGCTCCCCTCGGGGTTGGCGTAGGCGGGCGACCAGTCGCTCCAGGTCGAATCGGGGGCGCCGCTGTTTCCCGAACGGGTCGTGACCTCGACACGCCCGCCGGCGGGCACGCTGGCCCGCCAGGAGATCCGGCCCCAGCGGGCCACGGTCTGGGCATCGCAAGTGGGAGACAGGTAGGTCCCCGCCTCGCTCCCGGCGGCATCCAGAAGATAGAGGCGGCCCACGTTGCTGCTGGCGGCGTACACCGCCTGCCCCTGTCCGAGGGCAAGCGACGTCACCTGGGACTCGGGGAGGCGGGCCAGCAGGGTGCTCTGCTGCGCCTCCGAGAGGACGCGGATGCGCCCGGGATCGCCGGTCCCGACGACCGGACGCCCGGACGGATCGACGACCAGCGAATAGACGACTTCGCTCTGAGAGGCCCAGATCGTCGTGACGCTCCCGTCCGGGTCGATCCGGTAGACTTCGCTTCGGGGCTGCGGTCCCGCGGTCGGCGTCGGCGGTCCCGCGGCGGAGGCGGTCACGGTCACGGTGGCCGTCGTACCCGATTCGACCCCGGGTATCACGACGGGAGGGTTCGACGGGCCGCGGGCGGGGGCGGGTGTTTCCTGCGGCGCGACCGGCTGACGGAGCAGGGGCATCGGCATCTCCCCCTCCTGGCCGATGGCGGCGGCGTAGATCACCCCCTTCGCATCGACGGCGACGGCGTTCATCTCGCGCAGCCGCGAATCGTAGAGGACGGTCGCCTTCCCCTCCGGGGTGATCCGGTAGAGGAGCCCCTTGCCGTCGGTCCCCGCCAGGAGATTTCCGGAGGGATCGAAAGCGAGCGCGGCGACGTGAAACTCTTCGCTGTCGAAGAACACTTCCCCCTTTCCCTTGCCCGGGATCCGGTAGATCACGCCCCCCTCGCCGGTGGCGGCGAAGAGATCCCCCTTGGGGCCGACCGCCAGATCCCAGATGTAACGGTCCTCCGGCTCGTAATAGACCTCTCCCTTGGCCTCGCCGGTGATCCGGTAGATCTTTCCGTTGGGTGAGGTGCCGGCGTAGAGGACATCGCTCCGATCCACGGCCAAGGCGTGCACGGCGAGGTCGCCGGTCTCGTAGTAGAGCGAGCCGGCTGCCCCCTTCGGCACGCGGTAGATCTTGCCGCCGTTTCCTCCTCCGGCGTAGAGCGTCCCCTTGCTGTCCACCACCTGCGACCAGAGGAACGGCTCGGACGACTGGTCGAGGGGCGGGACCTTCAGGGGCCTGAGCGCCGGGGCGAGGATCAGCTCGCCCGTGGCCGCCACCGCCGCCCCGTCCGGCTTCCCCTTCTCGAAATCGTCGTACGTCTCGAGCGTCCACAGGACGGGAGAGACGGCGAGGGCGGGGCGGGGGAGAACCGACAGAACCAGGGCGGCGAGCAGGATCCTCAACGCTCCCGGACGAACGTCCGGCACGGCGGGTGACGCCACGTCATTCCTCCACGTCGACGGTGAGCTGCTTGAAGCCGGAGATCATGTAATCGGTATCCAGGTTCTCCTCGGCGATTCCGCGGGACCAGAGTCTCAGGTAATTGCCGCGCGACTGCGGCCGGACCATGACCTGGGCGACCGACGGGGGGAGGTTGGGGAGCCGCCGGCCCTGGAACAGGATGCCGTTGTCGGCGCGCGACAGGACGGCATACACCTTGTTGTTGCTGCGCAGGTGATTGATGAGCCAGATGAGCTGGTCCAGGTCCCGCGGGTGGAAGTCGTCCCCTCCGGACTCTCCCTCGTCTTCGATCCGCGCCAGCGTCAGCCCGTCCCCCACCTGCAGGACGAGCTGGCCGGGCAGGGCCTCCTCCGGGATGGCCATGTCGATCTGGCGGATCACCTCGGGGCCGCGGAACGGCTTGATGGCGGCGGACACCTGGAGGGTCTCGCCGGGGCGCACGCGATCCTTGTTGACCCAGGCGCGCTCGACGCGGGCCAGCCGTCGCTCGTCCTGGTAGCCGAGGATCAGGTTGATCCCTTCGATGTGCACCGGATGGTACTCGTTGTTCAGGAGGAGCTGAGTGATGAACGCCACGGTGCCGGAGGCGTAGAGCGACGCCAGATCCCCCGCGAACAGGTTCTTCAGCTCGATGTCCTCCTCGCCCGACACCTGGATGGTCGATCCGGTCTTGTACGCCAGCGTCACCTCGCCGTAGTCCTTCTCCTCGCTGCTGAGGATGCCGTTCAGGGCGGCGTAGAGCAGGTAGGGCGCCAGGAAGGCGTCCTCCACGATGTCGAAGGCAAAGCGCTGCGGTCGCCCCATCTGCGACTGCAGCTCGAGGCGCACCGGAATCAGGCGCGGCTTCTTGCCGAGATACCCGAACACGCCGGTGGCGCGGTCCTGGCGGAACGCGCCGACCTCCTCCCCCGCGGAGGCGAACTTGAACGATTCCTGCAGGGAGGGGAACAGGCCGTTCACCTGGGCGGTCGTCATGATCAGGTCGGTCGGACCCAGGTTGAGCAGCGGGTGGCCGCAGGCCATGACGCGGTCCTTCTCGCGGTAGGTCACGGTGCAGATGGCGGCGATCTCGACGTCCCCCCTGACCAGCTTGATGCCGACTCCGGCGCCCGGGGCGATCTTCGCGTCCGCCGAGGCGCTCTGGGCCCGGGAGGCGGTGCCGCCCTGCACCGGCTGCAAGCCGGCTCGCGTCAGCGTCGGCGCCACCCGGTCGAAGGCCCGGGTCGTGAGGCCGCTGAACAGGAGTGGTGTGGCGATCGGAGTCATGGGAGAGGCCGCGGGCGCGGCGGGCGGCAGGAGCCTGTCGAAGTACGCGGCGAAGTGGGCCGGGAGCCCTTCCGGATCCTTCAGCAGGCCAAGGGGCGCGCCGTCGGGGCCGGCCATGGTGCGGCGCGCGCCCTGCGGCGACCCGGCGGGGGACTCCTTGTCCTCGACCTGAAGCATCTCCTGGATCGGCGTCACGCCGGCCACCGGCTCGCGGGCGAAACCCCAGGTGTAGGCGACCGCGCCCGCCAGCCGGTCGCCGAAATAGATCGGGCTGCCGCTCATGCCGCTCATGACCCCCGTGTTGGCGAGCGGCCCGCCCGCCAGGCGCACGAGGATCAGGTTGCGCTGCGGCGCCACATGCTCCAGGGTCCCGATCACCTCGACCTGGAAATCCTCGACGCGGGTGCCGTTGAACACGGTCTTCCCCACGCCCTTCATGCCGGCCTTGATCTCGCTGAACGGGATGATGTCCTGGCCGCGCGCGGGGAACGCGACGGCGGCCAGCAGGAGGAAGCGGAGGATCGTCCTGTGGACTCTCGGGCTACGGGATAAACGCTTCATTCGGATGAAGATAATAGCACAGCGCCCGAGGACGGACCGGAGGGCTCCGCCGGTCTCACATCCTCTCCGGCTCGGGAATTCCCATGAGCTGAAAGGCCTGGCGCATCTGTGCGAGGAACAGGTAGGTGAGGATCACGCGCGCCTGCTTCATGCGCAAGTCCGGCTCCTGCATGACGGGGTATTTGTGGTAGAAGGAATTGAAACGCTGCGCCAGGGTGAAGGCGTACTTGGCGATCTGCGACAGCTCGAGCGTCTCGACCGCCTGCGCGACCGTCTCGCGGAAGCGCGCGATGTGCGTCAGGAGCCCCCAGTGCTCCTCCGCCGCTTCCCCCGCAGGGAGATCGAACGCAGCCTCCAGGGCCCATCGCGCGGCCTGCCTTTCGTCCGGCCCGCCGGCGCGCCCCATCTTTTCGAAGATGCCGGCGGCGCGGACCACGGCATACTGAAGATAGGGCCCGGTCTCTCCTTCGAACGACAGGGCCTCGTCGAAGTCGAAGGCCAGGACCTTGTTCCGCGTGAACTTGACCATCAGGTAGCGAAGCGCTCCGACCGAGATGGCGCGCGCCAGAGCCTCGCCTGTCCCGGGCTCGAGATCCGGATTGCGCGCCTGCACCTCGGCCTGCGCCTGCTTCAGCAGGGCGTCGAGCAGATCGTCCGCCTTGACGCCCAGCCCGCGACGCCCCGACATCTCGATGAAGGGCCTCCGCCGATCCTCGTCGGCGAGGGCCACGCCCAGCCGCTCGGCGCTCGCGGGAGTCAGCGCCACCATCTCGTAGGCGAAATGGGTCGATCGGGCGGCCTGGTCGCCGTGGCCGAGCGCCTTCAGGCCCTCCACGACGATCGCCTGAAGGTAAGCCTGGCGCACGTCGATCACGTTGTAGACCCTCGCCGCCCCGCCGAACGCCGGGTGCGGCACGACGCCCGGTCCCTTGGCGGTGGACCACACGCGATTCCCGCCCGGACGCTCGCGGAAGGGCTCGTAGCCGAAATCGGCCTCGAGCAGGCCGAACTTCCACAGCTGATAGGCGATGTCCTTGCCGACGTACGTCACCGTGCCGTTGCTGCGCACGATGATCTTCTCCCCTTCCTTCAGATCGGCGAAGCGCGGCCCTTCGAGGGCCATCACCCAGCATCCCTGGCGCTCCCCCGACGCCACCTTCTCGATGGCCCGCTTCTTCTTGAGGAGATCGAAGGCCGTATCCCAGAACCGGTGGGCCAGGATGTCGCTCTCCCAGGGCAGCAGGTCGTATTCGACGCCGATGCGCGCCATCGTGTCGAGGTGGCAGTGGACGATGCGGCGGGCCACGTAGTCCGCGAGTGCGGAATCCGCGCCCTGCCGCTCCTCGAGGCTCTTCAGGACCGAGGCGCGCTGCTCCTTCGTCTCCGGCCGGGCCTGGTACATCTCGGTGACTCGGGCATACAGGTCCCAGCAGAAGGAATCGAAGCGGCCCTCGATCGCCCGTGCCTCCTCGAGGCCCTGCTGCAGGATCTCCCTGAATCCGATGACGATGTCCGCCACCTGCACGCCGGTGTCGTCGATGTAGTTCTGCACTTCGACCGGGTGACCGAAGAATCGCAGGCAACGGGCGAGGGTGTCGCCGAGGACGGCGTTGCGCAGGTGCCCGATGTGGGCCGCCTTGTTCGGGTTGATGTTGGTGTGCTCGACGATGATCTTGCCTCGGTCCCCGGCCCCGGCGGGCGGCGAGGCGATCTCATGCGCCAGGGCGCGCGCCGCCTCGCCTCGATCGAGATAGATGTTGAGGTAGCCGGCGCCTCCCACGTCCACCCTCGTGACTCCCGGCAGGGGAGGGAACGCCGCCGCCAGCTCCGAGGCGATCTGCCGCGGGGCGAGTTTCAGGCGCCGGGCCATCTCGAACGCGACCGGGGAGGCGAGGTCCCCCAGTCCGGGCTGCGGCGGGTACTCGACGGCGATCCTGTCCGGCGCCGCGCCATAGCGGGCGGCCAGGAGAGTCTCGAGGGCGCGGACGATGGCCTCCTTGATCGCTTCCAGGGGATCTCCTCCGGGCGCGGAGTATACAGAGAAAAGAGGAGTCCCGGGCGGGCCCGCTCGCGGCCGGCCGAATCCTCCAACAGGCTCCAAGGAGCCTGCCCGAATACTCGGACAGGCTCCTAAGGACAGCTCGGAGCGAGGGGCCGGAGCGTCCCGTCGCCGCGCCGGCCGAGCGCCGCCTGGCCGCCCGCGACGACCGGGTTGTGGCCTGCCAGGAAGTAGAGGCTCGCATTCGTCGCGGGCTGCAGCGAGGTGGTCACCGACACGCTCGTCCCCGGGGCGCCGTTCGCCACGTTGCACGACAAGGGAGCCAGGGTCGACAGGCCGGCGTCGGGCGTGGCCGCGGTGGTCGACAGGCCGTCGTCCGTCTGCGTGCCGCGGAACACGTCGAATCCGGACACCGCGGTCGTCTGCACGCGTGACGGCCATGACAGAGTCGTGACGCCGGTCAGGCGGTCGTGCGACAGCGACAAGGCGATGTCGTTGCCGTCGCCGCTGTACACCTGGAAGGACCGGCTGTTCGAAGCCGAGGCGGTGGCGCTGCTCGTGCACGTGGCGTCGACGCTGCAACGCACCTGGAGGCGGTAGACGCTGTCCGCGCTCGGTGTGTCGACCAGGGACGGCGTCGAGGACCAGTCCTGCGCGACGAGGTTGTCCCTGAAGAAGCGGTACTGGGTGCCGCCCCCGACACAGCCCCCGGGATTGCTGGTGCCCGCGGCCGACACGAGCAGCTTCTCGCCCGCCACGACGATGCCGTCGGCCAGATCCTCGGTGACCTGGAGGCTCACGTTGAAGCCGCTGTCGCCCTGGGTGGCGTCGCACGCCTTGGCGGGGCAGGCTCCCGACCATGGCGTCTTGGTGTCGGCCAGGGGCGCGGCCTGGGCCTGCAGAGCCCCCGTGATCGCGATGTCGTCGAGGTACCAGCCCTCGTCGCCGGTGGTCCCGACCCAGGAGCCGACCTCGTCGTACGAGGAGTCGCAGCAGTCGAATTCCCAGGACTGGGCGATCCAGCGGATGCGCACCCGCTGGCCCTGGAAGGTCGAGAGACTGAACCGGCTCTGGACCCAGAGGGCCCCGGTGCTCGAAGCCACCGAGCCGGGGGCCCCCGGCCCCGGACACTGGAACGTGCCGGTGGTGTCGCGCGGGTTGCCGCAGCTCGACCAGACTCCGAGCGGGTAGCACAGCGTCTCGCGGACGCCGCGCGGCGCGTACGGAGCGTTCCCGGTGTCGGCCGGCGTGAGGTTGCAGTAGGTCGCGGCGGTCCGGTAGTACGACCAGATATAGGGGATGTGATCGTAGACGTTCTCGAACGGCGCGAGCTTGTCCCAGACGCCCCAGTCGTCGACCGCGGCGTTCGGGTTGCGGTCGAGCTGGATCTGCACGTCGCCGTAATCGTTCGCCTGGCCGATCGGGACGCCGCTCCAGTTGTTGTCCATCATCGCGGCGATGTGGAAAAACGACAGCTCCAGGTCCCCGAGAACGGGGAGCGGCGTCAGGTTGATCGGGTTGGTCATAAACGCCGCCAGCTGCCGGAAGCGCGTGGTGTCCATCGTCCGGTCGGTCAGGAGCAGGTGATAGCCCCAGTGCAGCGAGTTGTTGCCGTCATAGGCCAGGCCGTCGTTCACCGGCGTCTGGTGCGGGGTCGAATTCGGGCAGGTCGCCTGGAGCGCGCCCGGCGGGCAGTGAATGTGCCAGTCCATGTCGTTGTCCGGGTCGATGACGCAGGCAGGGTCCTGCGGCGGGACGAAGAAGCCGGCGCAGCCGACCGCGGAGAGGACGTTGATCCCCCCGGGAGCGGTCGAGACCCAGACGCCGATGGTGTCGTTCAGGGCTCCGGGAGTGTTCTGCGCGCAACCGGTCGGGCCGGCGGGATCGGGACCCGGCAGCACCTGGCAGAGGCTGCTGAGATCGAACTGGGGATCTCCGTTGGCATTGATGGTGTTGCCGTTGCGGTTCGTGTCGAAATCCTCGCGGACGATGCCGTCATCGGCCGTCCCCATCCGGTTGTCGTGGCCGGCCACCCTGGGAGGGATGCCTCCGGCCGGGACGTCCAGGTCGAGCAGGAGCCGGATGCCCGACCGGGTGGCCGTGCCGACCGCCTCGTTGCTGGACAGCGTCACGGCGAAGTCCCCCTTGGCCGGATCGGTCGGGTTGGTGGTGCTGGCCCCCTGCGACACCACGAACTCGAACTCGCCGGCGCCGGCCGGGGTATTGATCCCCGGGGAGGCGGTGTCCACCGTCACGCCCGCCGGCAGGGACGGGATGACCACCGTGCCCTTGGTGATGCAGCCGATGTCGGGATCGCCCGACCCCAGGATCAGGGTGACGCCGGTGAGGTTGATGGCGCTGTTGTTCTTCACGAAGAGCGTCATGCGCGCCACTTCCCCGGCGTCCGCGAACGCATCGTGGTCGCCGTTGAGATCGCGCACGCCCGACGGCAACACGACGAGCGACGGCAGCGGCAGCTTCCTGCAGGCCATCTGGGTGGTGAAGCTGACGGCATCGTCCGGCAGGCCGTCGTTGTCGTCGTCCACGGTCTGCGGCGGATCGCACGCGTCGCCGCGGCCGTCCCGGTCGGCGTCCGCCTGCCGGAACGTCCCCGGGATGATCGGCGGATTCGGGGTCACCGGGCAGGTGTCGATGCTGTCCGGGACGCCGTCGCCATCGGCGTCGTCCTGGACCGTGCCGCACGAGCCGTCGTTGACGAGCCCCAGCCTCTGGCAGGTCTGCGTCACGAAGTTCCCGCAGGTCGCCCCCCCTCCTCCGCAGTCCTGGTTGACGTAGCAGAAGACCGTCGGGCTGTTGCTGCAGGTGCCGGCATTCGGGCAGGGGAGAGCGGCGGAGCAGGAGGTTTCGTTGATCAGGTTGCACGATCCGACCGCCAGGATCGCCGGGCGTGGATTCAGGCAGTCTCCGTCGCAGGCATTGCCAATGCCGTCGTTGTCGGAATCCGTCTGGGCCGCGTCGGCGGTGCGGACGCATTTGTCCAGACGATCCTGCACGCCGTCATTGTCCCGGTCGCCCGAGCCGGAGCACGCCGCGCCGCGCGTGGATCCGCCGCCCGCCGGCACCTGCGTCGGGTTGTAGACGTCGGGGCAGTTGTCGACGGAATTGACCCGCCCGTCGAAGTCGATGTCGTCGAAGTCGCAGGCGTCCCCCACGCCGTCGGCGTCCGAATCGGGCTGGCTCCCGGTCTCCGGATTCCTGGGGTTGGAGACGCCGGGGCAGTTGTCGCACAGGTTGCCGACGCCGTCGGCGTCGCCGTCCGGCTGGACTCCGCCGACGGGCGGGTTGTAGTCGAACGGGCAGTTGTCGGGCGGCGCCGTGATGCCGTCGTTGTCCAGGTTGCCGAACGAGTTCTCTCCCACGGAACCGTCGCCGTCCCCGTCGCATTCGGGGTCGAGGTAGTAAAACGTCATGTTCGAGTCGTTGACGCCGGCCAGCAGGAGATCCGGGTTGTCGAACAGGGACCCGAGGACCACCTGGCCGCGGAAGAAGCCGGGCTGGCCGGCCACCGCGGGAATGGTGAACGACTTGCGCGGATGGAGCGCCTGGATCACGCCGGTCGGCACCGAGATGTTGTCCGAGTCGGTGACCCCGAACACCGTGACGCTCGGCTGCGCGGAGCGTCGCGGATCGTTCACGCTGATTTCGACCGTCTCGTTGCACTCGTAGAGGCTGAGCCGATCGATCGCCAGCGTGGCGCAGGGCTGGCCCGCCGGCTGGCCGGCGCCGCCGAAGCGGCTGCAGGCCGGCGCGTGCACTGGCACGAAGGCGCTCTCGTCCAGCGGATGCACCTCGTCCCACTCCAGGATCGGATCGTCGAACCCGATGCCGTAGTCGGAGCGGCTGGCGTTGTTCTCCTGGGCGTAGAAGCCGAGGCCGATCTGCCACCTCGTGCCGGCCGATCCGGGGGAGAAGGCGCCGATCGGCTCGGGCTGGCCGGGGCCGATGCTCATGACGATCTGCCCGTCCTCGTAATCCAGGAGGCTCATGTCGAAGTTGCGCTCCGGCCCCGCCACCGTGTTCTGCTCGCAGCACTCCGCCGGAACGGCGCATCCGGGAACACAGACCTGCGGCGCGCCGGGGATCGGGTAGGGGAGGAAGTCCGGATCGGCGGTGGGAATCGGATTGCCGCTGTCGGGATTGGTGTTCGCGGTGAAGCCGGTGAACCCGGTCTCGTCCCCGTTGATCACCCGGTTCTGGGCGAACGTGTGATCCGGGTCTTCCAGCGGACCGAAGGTCCGCTGCGACACGCTGCTCACGGGATTGATCCCCTGGTTGTAGGTGTGGAAGACCGCGAGCGTATAGAGGTCCGGGAAGCGGGTGTAGATGTACATGCACAGCAGGCAGTTCCTGGCGTCGCTGTCGATGTCGTTGTCCAGGTCGATGCTGCCCCCCGAGTAGTCCGAGGTCTGGATGTTCATGTTGAAGCCGAGACGCTGGAACTCCACGGTGTACGGAAAGCCGCGCGGGTCGTTGACCTGGTTGACCTTCGCGATGATCGGCGAGTGGAGGACGTCGAAGTAGATCTCGGTCATGTCCGGAGTCTGCCCCTGGGTGGGGAACGGATACCCGTCGCAGGCGTTGGCGTTGGCATCCGGCGTGGCGGGATCGCCGTCCCCGGTGTGCCAGATGCCGGCCCCGCCGTTCTGGAACCAGGGGGATATGTCGGGATCGGCCCGCGCCGTCTGGAAGCCGCAGATGCCGGTGTGCATGGCGCAGGTGCCGCCCGTGCCGCACTGGGCGCTTGAGAAACACGCCTTCCCGGGTGTGGGACCGAGCACGCACACTCCGCCCCCCTTGTACTCCCAGACCGGGTTGGCGCTCATCCCGGCGGCCTTGCTGAAGCTGGAGCGCAGCGGAAACCAGCCGCCGTCGCTCGTGTCGAAGTTCCAGGGCACCTTGTCGCCGGCGGATGGGCCGGAGGCGAACGCCAGGATGCCGCGATCCAGCCGGCCGTTCGGGATCACGTCCTCCCCCGGGTCGAGCACCCCGTTGTCGTTGAGGTCCTCGCCGAGCGTGTTGCTCACCTTGCCGCCGACGGTGCGCGGCGCGAAGAGAGTCGAGAAGGTGACGTCCTCGTCCGGCCAGAACACGCCCTGGAAGGGATCGATCGTGTCGGCGCGGTCGATCTGGAGGTTCCTGTTGAAGTCGCGCACCTCGCGCCCGCCCGTCGGGAAGTCGGTCGAATAGTGCAGCGCCTCGGCATCGGCGTTGATCACGTGGCCGAAGGTGTAGGTGACGCGCGACAGCCTCGCGCCCGAGGCCCCGCCGTCGAGCTGAAGCACCAGGTCGACCCTGCGGTTGGCGACCGCCAGGGCGTTCGCCGCCGCCGCGTCGACGGCGATCGAGAACGTGATGCCGGTCCTCTGGCCGCCGGGCAGCCGGCCGATCGACTTCGGGGAGTCGAGAACGCGCACCGCGCCCGCTCCCGGCCCTGCCGGCGAGAGAGTCGCCACGACATCGTTCAGATCGTCGGTGCGCCCGAAATTCAGGAGGGCAATCGAGTAGGTCACGCGCTCCCCGGCGTCCAGGAACTGGTCGCCGTCGCAACCCCCGCCGATGAACGAGGGGGGGTTGCCCCGGCCGTTCACGTCGAGCGACCACTGGAGGATGCTGGGCGTGCACTGGAAGCGGGCGCGCGATTCGGAGCTGCGCGGCGAGTCGGTGTAGCGCAGGACGAGCGCCTGCCCGTTGTCCCCCTCGAGGACGCCGTTGTACTTCACGGCAGGCGATCCCAGTCGCGCCGGCAGGGGAGACGACACGTAGTCGCCGCTCCCTCCGAACGACTCCGCGAAGGAGACGCCCCTCTCCTCGTCCAGGACCGCGCCCGCGGCGTTCACCACCTGGAACAGCGCGTCGGCGCTGACCGCGGCCGCCGACGCGGCGCCCGGATCGAGAACCGTCGCCACCACCGTGTCGGAGCAGGAATACTGGTACTTGTTCAGGCGCGCCGAGGATCCCGGCAGGGTGTGCGAGGTCCCGTTCCAGCTCTGCGACTGGCCCGAGGCCATCACCGGCCCGGCGATCACCAGCGCGAACGGCTGGCCCCCCGCGTCGAGCAGGCCGTCGCCGTCCGCGTCCTCGCCGGCGTCGAGCCGTCCGTTGCCGTTGCCGTCCTCCTCGTTCCCGTTGATCAGCGAGATCTGCCCGGCGACGGCGCCCCCCGATCCCCGCCTGACGCGCACCTTCCAGGTGCCGGTCACCAGCTGGTTGCCGCCGTTCGGGAGGGAGGCGCTGACCGCGGACGACAGGTGCGCCGCCTCGATGTTGTTGTGGGTGTCGTGCACCGCGGCCTGCCCCGTCGGGCGGCCCTGCGACCACTGGCCCGCGCAGCAGGGCTGGCCTTGGATGTAGACGTTGCCGTCGTACACGACGTTGTCTCCGGGGGTTCCGATCAGGCCGTCCGGTCCCGGCGATTCGAGCTCCAGGTCGAGGTCGTTGATCAGCGCGCCGCCGCCGTTCACGCCGCCCACGGGGCTCGGCGGGTC
>DASYUH010000042.1 GCA_036001465.1 Candidatus Polarisedimenticolia bacterium | reverse complement strand
GTTCCGGTCCTGGTTCGGATCGGAGTTGAGGTGGAACCCTTCCTGCGGGTTGCGCAGGTCGTGAATTTCGCCGGAAGCGGCCGGACGGGCCAGGGAGTACTGGTCGGTCCACGGCGCGTTATGGCCGCCATTGTAGACGTTTCCGTCGTAGGCCAGGTTGTCCGTCGCCGAGCCGGCCGGGCAGACGGTGACGCCGTCCGGTTTCAGATCGCCCGGGGCGAGACAGTTGTCCGGGCCGGGCGAGGTCACGACCAGGTCGAGGTCGTTGACCAGCGGTCCGCCGCTCCCCGGCGCCGACGGGATGTCGGTCCAGGCCAGTCCGATGACCAGCTCGCTCCTGAGAACCGCCAGCCCGCCGCCCGCGCCCACGATGGTCCGCGGGCTGCCCACGCGGAACCTGTGGGTCTTCGACGTAGTCACGTTGTCGATCGCCGGCTCGCCGGTGGCGATGTCGTCCCACACCAGAAGACCCCGGGCGGGGTGCTCCGGGGTGGACGGGGCGTTCGGGCTGGTCACGAAGTTCTTCGACCAGTTGGACAGGGGCAGCGTGTGGCTGAGGACCGCCCGGCCGTATCCCTGCTCGCTGTTCCCCATCACACCAATGAAGACTCCTCCCACCGTACCGAGATTCATGCCGCGGGTGCGGCGGAGGTTCCGTTCGTTGACATCCTGCCCCTGCGTCCCGACCAGGACGCCGAACTTGGCCGAGGCCACCAGGGCGGCCTTCACCAGGGCCCCCGAGACGTTCGGAACGAGGTTGGCGGGCTGCCGATCGCCGGTCGGATAGAAGCCTTGCGCGAAGTAGTCGCGGATGAGCGCTCCGGCCCCCGCCATGTAGGCGGCGGCGTACGACGTCCCGAAGTTCCCTTCGTCGATCTGGGCGTCCACCGGGAACACGTTGTTGTTGTCGCGGCTGCGGAACGCTGCGATGGAGGCCGTCTCGAAGGTCAGCGACAGCAGGTCGGTCGCGGGGGCCGTGACGAGAGGCGCCATGCGCAGCGACTCCAGAGTCGCCGGACCTTTCGATCCGAAACAGACCGTATTGTTCTCCTGGTCGTTCGTCCCGAAAACGGTCACGGCGTCGGTCCGGGTCCCGCCGACCGACACCAGGTTCTTCGCGGTCGAAGGGGGCTGCGTCTGGATCGGCCGCGAGACGTTCGGGTCCTCATCGGCCGCCGTCCCGTTGAACAGGTCGGGGATGACACAGAGCATCAGCCCCACGCGATTGTTACCGGAGAAACCGCCGTTGTTGCCGACCGGGGCGAAGACCATGAAGTCGCGGTTGTTGTACAGGAACTTGTCGATGTCGGCCGCCTGCTGCGGGTAGGTCCCGTTCGTCGCCAGGAACTGGGTGGTGGAGAAGTTGTCCGGCGCGCCGAACGGCGTGACCGCCAGGTGCGTTTCCGCCCCGCCCCCCACGATGCCGGCGCAGAGGCCCGTGCCGCCGCTGCGCGGGCAGATCAGCTCCGCCAGGCGCGTGGCAAGGCTGCCGGGATCGACGTTCCCCCCTCTCTCGATCAGGGAGTTGATCGTGCAGAGCGACCGGCCGGCGACGTCGCTCACGATGATGCGGGCCCCTTTGGCCACGCCGTCGAGGTTGGCGTTGCGAGGCTGGCCGCCCCCGCCGAGGCCGGACCGGGTCGCGAAGACGCCGACTCCGCTCGGCCATGCGGCGATCGCGCTCGCCACGGTGTTGCCGTGGCTGCCCGCGCCGTCGAGCACGCCGTCGCAGTCGTCGCCGTTGTCACGCACCGCGATGATCGAGTGGACCTTGCGGTGGTTGGCCGCGGGGAAACTGTGCTGGATGTCGAAGACCTGCATGGCGGTCTGCGAGAAGCTGGGGGTGTCGGCCGAGATGCCGTTGTCGATGACGCCCACGAGCTGGGGCGGCACCGTGTCCGTCCCGTTGTTCACCCTCTGGCCGTCGGCGTTCGTGTCGATGCCGCCGCCGTCGACCCCGGCGTCGTCGAACGGCCGGATGAAGTGGGCGTCCTCCGCCGAGCCGGCCTGGACCATCACCGGAACCTTCGAGTTCAGCTGCATCAGCTCCAGCGATTCCTGGATGTGCAGGACCTCGGGCTCACGAGCAATCCTTCCGAGAGCCTTGTGGTCCGCGCGGACCAGGTAGGCCGAGCCATCCACGCCGTAGTCGGCCACGTCGACCACGCCGGGGATCTTCGCGAGACGGTCCCTCGCCCCCTGGCCGCTGCCGCCCGGCACCATGGCTACCTCGAGTAGGAAGGTCGGGTCGAGCGCCCTCTCCCTGTTGATCAGCGGGCGCCGGCCGGCCGTCATGTCGATCTTGTCCCCCGGCTGCATGGCATAGAAGAAGGCCACGTCCTCGTTCTGGCGCAGTTTCCCAACCTGTCCCGCCTCGACGTAGGCGAGAATCGTCGAGTTCGCCCGGTAGTCGATGATGGAGGTGACGTCCCGGCGGATGCCGTCGAGAACGGCGTCCAGCCCCTTCGCCGCGATCGCCTCCGGCTTCAGCATGAGGTAGTCGGGTCCGTGGGTCAGATGACCCCTGGCGCCCAGGCGCGTGACCTCGTTATCCGCGAACTGGAGGTCGGCCGGCAGGCCGCGAAGCGCAGCCTCGGGGTTCTTCGGGTCGATGTCCGCGATGTTCGTCCGCAGCAATCCCCTGGGGTCGCCATCGACACGCCGCGGGGACTTGAAATCCTCGCCGCAGACCGCGAATCCGGAAGGCCGCAGCGTTGCGGGAGGCAGATGGACGCCGGCCATCTTCTTCGCGTCCATCTCCATCAGCTTGGCGATGAAGGCGTCCTCCTCGTCCACCTCGGCGGGGGCCGCGAGGAGGGACATCCCCACGACGGCCAATGCGCCAATGGGAACGACGAGAGCGATTGCGCGCAGGTACAACTGTCCGGCGGACCCGTCGGCAGGGAGTCTCACGGTGTCCTCCTCAGATGTGAAGCAGCGGCGGCGAGTACCTCAAAATACGACGGTTATGAGGGCCTGTCAATCCGATTCCGGCGAACGCATCCGGCGGAGGCCGGCAGCCGGGCCCCCTCCCCAACGGCAGGCATCAAGAGGTTTTACTTGGCGGACCAGCCTGCAGGGACACTAGCTCGCGGCCGTCGCCCCGCCCAGCCGCCGCCAGAGGAAGTAGACCGGCACGCCGGTCAGCATGATCACCAGGCCGGGCCAGGTCGTCTGCGTCTTGTAGGTGATCAGGACGAGCAGGATGATCGTGGCGGCCAGGACATACAGGAGGGGCACGACCGGATAGCCGACGGCGCGGTAGGGGCGCTCGACGTCCGGCCGCTTGCGGCGCAGGACGAAGATGCCGGCGATGGTGAGGACGTAGAACGTCACGGCCGCGAAGATGACGTAGTCCAGCAGGTTGCTGTAGAGGTTGCCGTACGTCTCGGCGCCGCTCACGGGATCGAGGAGCGGGCTCCCCGCGGCGTCCCGCAGGCGCGTCCGGGGCAGGACGAGGAAGGCGGTCCAGATCCCCTGAATCACCAGGGCCATGCCGGGGACGTGGCGCTCGTTGAGGGATCCGGTCGAGCGGAAGAACAGGCCGTCGCGCGCCATGGCGTAGACCACCCGGGCGCCGGCCAGGATCAGGCCGTTGTTGCAGCCGAACGTCGAGATGACGATCGCCACCGCCATGATCGCCGCACCGACGTTGCCGAAAATCGCCTGCAGGGCGGCCGTGGCGACGCGGTCGTCGGGGGCGTGCTGGATGCCGGCCAGGGGCAGGACGCAGAGATAGGCGAGGCTGGCCAGGACGTAGAGAGTCATCACGAGCCCGGTCCCGAGCGCCAGCGACAGCGGCACGTTGCGTCTCGGATCCCTCACCTCGCCGGCGATGAACGTGATGTTGTTCCAGGCATCGGACGAGAAGAGCGATCCCACCTGGGCCACGCACAAGGCGACGACGAGGCCGAACAGCCCGCTGGCGGCCGAGACGGCCGGCATGAAGGAGACATCGGGCCGGATGGTCAGGGGATCGCGCGGGGTGAACGCCCCGGCGAAATTCGCCGCCACGGCTTCGGCGTTCCGGCAGAGGATCACACCCAGGACGATGAGGGCCAGCAGCGACAGGGTCTTGGCGGACGTAAAGACGTTCTGGATCAGCTTGCCGACCTTGAGGCCGCGGGTGTTGAGGTAGGTCAAGAAAGCGATCATCACGATCGCCACGAGCTGTTGCCGCGACAGGCTGAGGGCATAGTTGGACGAGACGTTGATCGGCTCGACGATCCACGCGGTCGGCGAGATCCACGGAACCAGCACGCCGAGGTAGCGCGCGAACCCGACCCCCACCGCCGCGATCGTGCCGCTCTGGATGACCAGGAAGAGGGTCCAGCCGTACAGGAAGCCCCAGAGCGGCGAGTACGCCTCGCGCAGGTAGACATACTGGCCGCCGGCCGACGGCATCATCGCCGCCAGCTCGCCGTACGACAGGGCGGCGGTGACCGTCAGGAGCCCGGTGATGACCCAGGTGAGGATGAGACCGCCGGCCGAGCCGACGTGCCGCGCGATGTCGGCCGACACGATGAAGATGCCGCTTCCGATCATCGACCCGGCGACGATCATCGTCGAGTCGAGCAGCCCCAGCCCGCGAATCAGGCCGGTTGACTTGTCTTCGACCGCTGCGGCCGGTTGAGCCATCGATCTCGCGTTGTGAGAATGCGTGGCGCGACTGAATTGCGGGGCGAAGCGTAGTCCAAGTTCGGGGCGGACGCAACAAGGCGCCCCGCCCCTGCGTCGCCCCGCTCCATCCGCCGCTCCATCCGCTTGACGCAAAAGGGGCAGGAAGGATAATCTCCCGCGTCTTCGGGGGCCCCCGGGCCCCTCAACTCAGGGAGGGGCCGCCCCCAGACAGCCGAGCGCGGCGGGCCTCTCGTCCCGATCGAACACAGGAGGGTGTTCATGGACGTCGGTACCGTTCTGCCGCTGGTTCTTGGAATCAGCGTTCTGTCCCTGGTCGTGGCAGCCTTCCTGGCGAAGCACGTCCTCGCGGCCGACAACGGCACGGCCGCGATGCGCCAGATCTCGGACGCCATCCGCGAGGGGGCCGAGGCCTTCCTGTCCCGCCAGTACAGGACGATCGCCGCGCTGTCGGTGGTGGCGGCGCTGCTCATCTTCGGCTTCTACTTCGCCAACCGCGAGGTGAAGAACATCGCCGAGATGGGCTCCGGGGTGGCCTGGAAGATCACCCTGTCGTTCGTCACGGGAGCGCTCTGCTCGGCGATCGCCGGCTACATCGGCATGTACGTGTCGATCCGGGCCAACATCCGGACCGCGGCGGCCGCCATGACGAGCCTCAACAAGGCGCTGCAGATCGCCCTGCGCGCGGGGGCCGTGAGCGGCCTGTCGGTCGTGTCGATGAGCCTCCTGGGCGTCGGCGGCCTGTTCTACCTCTTCGGCGGGATGCAGGACTACCGGCACGTGCCGCTGCAGATCGTCGGGTTCGGCTTCGGCGCCTCGTTCGTCGCCCTGTTCGCGCAGCTCGGCGGCGGCATCTACACGAAGGCGGCCGACGTCGGGGCCGATCTCGTCGGCAAGGTCGAGGCCGGCATCCCGGAGGACGACCCGCGCAACCCGGCGGTCATCGCCGACCTGGTGGGCGACAACGTCGGCGACTGCGCCGGCCGCGGCGCCGACCTGTTCGAGTCGACCGCGGCGGAGAACGTCGGCGCCATGATCCTGGGGATCGCGCTCTATCCGGTGTTCGGGATGGGCGGCATCCTCTTCCCCCTCCTCGCCCGCGCCTTCGGGTTGATCGCCACGACGGTGGGCGTGTTCACCGTGCGCTGCCGGGAGGACGAAGACCCGATGCGCGCCCTCAACCGCGGCTACCTGGTGACGACGATCCTGGCGATGCTCGGGTTCGCCGCCGCCGTCTACATGCTCCTCAAGCCGGTCACGGGGTATGCGGGCGAAGTCCGCCAGGGGTATCTGCTTCTGGCCGGGATCATCGGCATCGTCACCGCCTTCGCGTTCGTGCTGATCACGCAGTACTACACCGAGTACCGCTACCGTCCGGTGCGCTCCATCGCCGAGGCCTCGAGGACCGGGCCGGCGACCAACATCATCAGCGGCCTGGCGGTCGGGTTCGAGTGCACCGGGCTTCCGGTCCTCACCGTGTCGGCGGCGTTGATGGGCTCCTACTGGTGCGGCAAGATGGCGCTCGGCAGCATGCCGGGCTCGGGGCTCTACGGCACGGCGATCGCCACCATGGGGATGCTGGCGCCGTGCGCCTACATCCTGGCGATGGACACGTTCGGGCCGATCACCGACAACGCCGGCGGCATCATCGAGATGTCGAAGCAGCCGGAGGCGATCCGGCAGAAGACCGACCGGCTGGACGCCGTCGGCAACACCACCAAGGCGCTGACCAAGGGGTACGCCATCGGCTCGGCGGCCCTGGCCGCCTTCCTGCTGTTCAGCGCCTACCTGGACGAGGTCGCCAAGATCACCGGATCGGTGATCGGGGTCGACCTGACCCGCGTGCCGGTCTTCGTCGGCGGCCTGCTCGGCGCCACGCTGGTCTTCGTCTTTTCCTCGATGGCGATCAAGGCGGTCGGCCGGGCGGCGCAGGTCGTGATCGGCGAGGTGCGCCGGCAGTTCCGGGAGAACCCCGGGATCATGAAGGGGACCTCCAAGCCGGACTACGCCCGCTGCGTCGACATCGTCACCGTGGGCGCCCTGAAGGCAATGGTCGCGCCGGGGCTCCTGGCGGTCCTCACCCCGGTCGCCGTCGGCTTCTCCTTCAAGTACCTCTCCCCCTACGGGCACGTCGGCGCCGAGTCGGTGGCCGCGGTCCTGATGGTCGGCACGATCGCCGGGATCCTGATGGCGACGGTCATGAACAACGGCGGCGGCGCCTGGGACAACGCCAAGAAATACATCGAATCGGGACTGTTCAAGGTGGACGGGGTGGTGGTCGGCAAGCGTTCCGAGCCCCACAAGGCTGCCGTCGTCGGCGACACGGTCGGCGATCCGTTCAAGGACACGGCCGGGCCGTCTCTGCACGTCCTGATCAAGCTCCTGTCGACGATCACGCTCGTCCTGGCTCCGCTGTTCATCTGAAGGAGGGCCGCATGCTGCAGGAGTTCAAGAAATTCGCGTTGCAGGGGAACGTCCTCGACATGGCGGTCGGGATCATCGTCGGGGCGTCGTTCGGGAAGATCATCACGTCCATCGTCAACGACGTGCTGATGCCGCCCATAGGGCTCCTCGTGGGGCGGGTCGACTTCTCCAGCCTGTTCGTCAACCTGTCCGGCAACCCCTACGCCTCGCTTGCCGAGGCCAAGGCGGCCGGCGCCCCCACGATCAACTACGGCCTGTTCCTGAACAACATCTTCGATTTCATCATCGTGGCGTTCGTGATCTTCCTCCTGGTCAAGCAGGTGAACCGCCTGAAGAGCCAGAAGCCTGCGCCGGCCGCGGCCGCCACGACGCGCGATTGCCCGCGCTGCCTCTCGAGCATTCCGTTCAAGGCCACCCGCTGCGCCTTCTGCACCTCCGACCTGCAGGCGGCGCCGGGGCGCTGACGGGGCGCGATCGGCCCGACGCGATGTGAGGATCCGCCGCATGGCTCCGACCCGCTCGCGCTACCTGCACGGGACGCAACCGCGCGAGCAGAAGCGGCTGGCCCGCCTCAACACCCTGATCAACCGGGTGTCGCTGCGCGAGCTCGCTCCGCGCGGGGGCGAGCGGATCCTCGAGGTCGGCAGCGGTCTTGGCCAGTTCGCGCGCGACCTGGCGCGCGCCGCCGGCACCGGCGGCCGCGTGCTCGGCATCGAGCGCAGCCGCGAGCAGATCGAGGGGGCCCGGCGCGCCGCCCGGCGGGCCGGCGAGAGCAACCTGGTCGCGTGGCGCCGGGGGGACGCGCTCGCCCTGCCCCTCCGGCGCGGCGAGTGGGGATCGTTCGACGTCGCCCATGCCCGTTTCCTCCTCGAGCATGTCCCCGATCCGTTGCGGGTCGTCCGCGCGATGGTCCGATCCGTCCGGCCCGGGGGGCGCGTCGTCCTGGAGGATGACGACCACGACGTCCTGCGCCTGTGGCCGGAGCCTGCCGGGTTCACGCCCCTCTGGAAGGCCTACATCAGGAGCTTCGACCGGCTCGGCAACGATCCCGCGGTCGGACGCCGGCTGGTCAGCCTGCTGTACGAGGCGGGTGCCCGGCCGCGACGCAACACCTGGATCTTCTTCGGATCCTGCTCCGGCTCGCCGGACTTCAAGGCCTACGTCGAGAACGCCGTGGGCGTCGTGCGCAGCGCGCGCCGGGCGATCATCGACGGGGGGCTCCTGCCGGCGGCGACCTTTGACGCGGCCCTCCGAGCCTTCGACGCCTGGAAGCACCGACCGGACGCGGCGCTGTGGTTCGCCATCGCCTGGGCCGAGGGGGTTCGCCCGGCCCCGGGGCGTCGCGTATCCTCAAGGGGCCATGCGGATGACCCGAATTGACGGCGCGCCCCGAGCCGCCCTCGCCGGGATGGTTCTGGCCGCGGGGCTCTTCGCGCCGGTCGGCGTGGCCCGGGCGATCGACCGCGAGATCTTCAAGGACGTCCGGGATCGCTTCGAGGGGCGGGCCCTGCGGCTGCGCATCGATCTGAAGGCGGCCACGGGGGCCGCCGAGCCGAACATCGCCCGCCTCGAAGGGATCGCCCAGCCGGGGGAGCGCTCTCCCGTCCTGTTCCAGAGCCTGGAGACGGTCTACGTGCAGCGCATCACGCGCGAGGGGGGCTCCCGCCTCGGCCTGACGGTCTATCGCAACGAGGAGGAGGCCAGGAGGCTGCGCGCCAGCGCCATCCCGGGTCCGTCCCTGTCCAACCCGGCCTACGACCGCACCCTCGCCGCGTTCGCCCGGCAGGGATCGACCACCGTCCTCCTCGAGCTCAAGGCGGGAAAGAAGGACCCGCAGGGACAACTGGACGAGATCGAGACCCTGCTCGACCGGGTGTTCTACCTGAAATCGGAGCCGGGGCTTCAGGCTCTCGAGGACTTCGTGCGACGGCACTCCGGCATGCCGATCTCCAGGCTGCGGGCCGTCACCGGCCTGCCGGACGACCGCATCCGGGAGCTGCTGAAGGAAGCGGCCCCTCCCGCTCCCTGAGTTCAGCCGAAGCTGACCCGGACGAAATGGCGCTTCCCGACCTTGAAGAGATACGTGGCGGCGGGAGCCGCGGGGACTTCGCGGCTGGTGTCGGAGAGGCGCTCGCCGTCGAGGTAGACCCCCCCCTGCTCGATGAGGCGGCGGGCCTCGCCGTTCGATTTCGCGAGGCCGATCCCGACCAGGAGCTTCGGCACCCAGACCGGATCCGGGGCCGACGGCAGCCGGACCTCGCGCACCTCTTCGGGCGTTTCCTTCCGGGCGAAGATCTTCTCGAACTCGGCCGCCGCCTCCGCCGCCGCCTTCGCGCCGTGATAGTCGGCGACCAGGCGGCGGGCCAGATCGGACTTGGCCTGCTTCGGGTGCAGCTCCCCCGCCTCGACCCGCCGCCGCATCGCGGCGATCTCGCCGACGGTCGCGTCGGTGCACAGCTCCCAGTAACGCCACATCAGCGTGTCGGAAATCGACATCGCCTTCCCGTAGATCTCCCTCGGCGGCTCGTTGATCCCGATGTAGTTGCCGAGCGACTTGCTCATCTTCTCGACGCCGTCCAGGCCTTCGAGGAGCGGCATGGTCAGGACGACCTGGGGCTCGAGCCCGAATTCGCGCATCACCTCCCGCCCGACGAGCAGGTTGAACGTCTGGTCGGTGCCCCCCATCTCGACGTCCGCCTTCAGGGCGACCGAGTCGTACGCCTGGGCGATCGGGTAGAGAAACTCGTGCAGGCCGATCGGCTGCCCCCCCTTGTAGCGCCGTGAAAAATCGTCGCGCTCGAGGAGCCGCGCCACGGTGTACTTGGAGGCGAGGTGGATGAACCCGGCCGCGTTCAGCTTGCCGAGCCAGCGGCTGTTGAAGTCGACCACCGTCTTCTTCGGGTGCAGGATCTTGAAGACCTGCTTCTTGTAGGTGGCGGCGTTCTGCTTCACCTGCTCGCGCGTCAGGACCGGACGCGTCTTGCTCTGCCCGGTCGGGTCGCCGATCATCCCGGTGAAATCGCCGATCAGGAAGACGACGCGGTGCCCCATGTCCTGGAAGTGCTTCATCTTGCGGAGGACGACGGTGTGGCCGAGATGTAGGTCGGGGGCGGACGGGTCGAAGCCGACCTTGATCGTCAGCGGGCTTTCCGTCTTGCGCGAGCGTTCCAGCTTGGCGAGGAGCTCTTCCTCGCGGATGATCTCGACCGCCCCCTTGCGCAGGTAGGTGATCTGCTCGTCCACCGGGGGGAACGCGCCCGCCGTCATGGCGCGAAGTCTATACCAACCCCTGGAGGATCACGTGCCGCGGCGCCCGCCGCGGTCGGAGCCTGTCCGCGTATTCGGGCAGGCTCCTAGACCAGCCCGCGCTCCTTCAGGCTGACGAATCCACGCCGGCTCACGATCAGGTGGTCGTACAGGCTGATCCCCATCAGGTCGCCGGCGCGCGCCATGGTGCGCGTGAATTCCACGTCGTCCCGGCTGGGGTCGAGGCTGCCGCTGGGATGGTTGTGCACCAGGACGAAGGCCAGCGCCGAGTTGACGATCGCCGGCTGCAGCACCTCGCGCGGGTGGGTGCGGGTCGTGTTCAGGCTGCCGATCGACACGGTCTCCCGGCAGATCAGCCGGTTCTGCGCGTCCAGGTAGAGCGCGACCAGGTGCTCCTTGCGCGCCTTCTTGAGGTCGCGCACCAGGGTGTACGCCTCGGCGGGGGAGCTGACGCGCGGCTCCTCCCCCTGCGGGGCCAGAAGGCGGCGCCCCAGCTCGAAAGCGGCCAGCATCTGCGCCGCCTTCACCCGGCCGACGCCGCGCTCCTTGGACCAGTCCTTGAGCGACAGGCCCAGAAGACCCTGCCCGCCGTGCGCGCTCACCAGGTCCTCGGCGATGCGCACGACGCTCCGTCCTTTGGTCCCCGTGCCGAGGAGGACGGCGAGGAGCTCCGACTGGTTCAGTCCGCCAGGACCGAAGCGCAGGAGCTTCTCCCGTGGCCGCAAGGCCCCCATCGGCGTCTCGCGGACCCCTTTGGGGCGGCGCGGCGCGGCGCCCGCGCCGGGGGACTCGGCGGGGTACGACGCGGCTGGCGCGCCGGGACGGATCGGATCGGCGAGGGGGATGGCGTCGTCGGGCATCGCTGCGAACGATAGCAAGGGTCGTGCCGCCTGCCGACAGGGTGCACGGCCCGTCCCGGTGTCCGCATGCGGGCGCTGTCCGCGGTCGGCCCCTTGCGGGGGATCACTTCCTGGAGTGGACAGTCGGCGGGCCGGTTCGCCGGCTACGAGCCTGTCGGGCCGGACCCCAGGACGCGCCGGCCCTCGATCCGCAGGCTGCCGGAAAAGAACAGGGCGATGGCGCGGCTGTAGACCCGGTGCTCCGCCTCGAGGATGCGGGCCTCCAGGGCCTCCGGCGTATCGTCGTCCATCACCTGCACCGCCTCCTGCAGGAGGATGGGCCCGCTGTCGACCTGCTCGTCCACGAAGTGGACGGTGCAGCCGCTGACCTTGACGCCGGCCGAGAGGGCCTGCCGCTGCGGTTGAGTGCCGGGGAACGACGGGAGGAGAGACGGGTGGATGTTCAGGATTCGCCCCTTGAACCGGTCGACGAACCACCCCGACAGGAGCCGCATGTACCCCGCGAGGCAGATGAGCCTTGCACCGGTCGCCTCGAGGGCGCGGGCCATCTCCTGATCGTGCTCCTCGCGCGTCGCGCTTTTGCGGTGATCGATGACGAGGGTCGGCACGCCCCGGGCCCGCGCCGCCGGGAGACCGGCCGCCGACGGCTCGTTGCTGATCACCAGCGCGACCCGGGCGTCGAGATCGCCCGCGGCGATGCGATCGAGAATCGCGAGCAGGTTCGAGCCGCGTCCCGAGATCAGGACACCGATCGTGTTTGCGGACGGCGCCGGCCGGGGCATGGCGCCTCCCTCAGAGGAGACGGCGGAAGAAATAGAACCCGGCCGCCACGACGAAGGACAGGAGCGTCAGGCCGAGATAGACGGCGGCGCGCTCGATGCGGTGGCGCAACGCCTGCCCCAGCGCCGCACCGAGCAGGACGAAGGCGCTGGCCGTGAACAGGAGGCTCATCACCGTGAGGTACCACACGTAGACGTGCATGGCTTAGGCTCCCGCCGTGGATCGGGCCCCGGCGCGGTCCGGCCCGCTCCTCCGGACGTAGATCACGTTCCGGTTGCCGCGGACGATCTCGCCGATCCGGTAATGCTTCTCCCCCAGGCCATCGAGGTGTTTCACGACCTCGCTCTCCCGGTGGAGCGGCACCACGAGGACCATGCCGATTCCCATGTTGAAGGTCCGGAACATCTCGTCGTCGTCGATCCGCCCCTCGGTCCGGAGATACTCGAAGACCGGAGGCACCGGCCAGGTTCCCACGTCGATGCGCGCCGCGATGCCGCGCGGCAGGATGCGGGGGATGTTGTCGGTGCAGCCTCCGCCGGTGATGTGCGCCAGGCCGTAGACCGCGCCGGTCGCGATCAGGCCGCGCAGCGCCGGCAGGTAGGACCGGTGCACCTGCAGGAGCTCCTCCCCGACCGTCCGGTTCAGCTCCGGCAGGCGGGTGTCGGGCCGGAACTTGCGCCGCTCGAAGAAGATCTTCCGCGCCAGCGAGTAGCCGTTGGTGTGCAGCCCCGTGGACGGCAGGCCGATGAGCACGTCCCCCGAGGCGATGCGCGCCCCGTCGATGACGTGATCGCGATCGACCACGCCGACGATGAACCCGGCCAGGTCGTAGTCTCCCGGCTTGTACAGGTCGGGCATTTCCGCAGTCTCTCCGCCGATCAGGGCGCAGCCGGCCTCCCGGCAGGCGCGCGCCAGGCCCGACACCACGTCGATCATCACGCCGGCGTCCACCTTCCCCATGGCGATGTAGTCGAGGAAGAAGAGCGGCATGGCCCCCTGCACCAGGATGTCGTTGATGCAATGGTTGACCAGGTCCATGCCGATGGTCTTGTGCTGGCCGGCCTGGATCGCCACCTTGAGCTTGGTGCCGACCCCGTCCGTGCTGCTCACGAGGATCGGGCGGCGGAGCGGCCCCGCCGCCGCCAGGTCGTACAGGCCGCCGAACGACCCGATGTCGCTCAGGACCCCCTTCTTGAAGGTGCCCCGCGCGATAAGGCGGATCTTCTGGATGGCGCGCATCTTGGCGTCGATGTCGACGCCGGCGTCCTTGTACGTGAGCCGGCGCGCGGCCCCGTCGCCACGCCCGGGGGCCTGCGGCGGCGCCGCGGGACGCGCCGGGCGCTCCCGCCCTCCTCCCTTCACGCTCCCTGGCATGGACCGACGCCCCGCATGGACGCAACTGTCGTGGACTGATGGTTTTGGGGCGCGGATTATAACCCGGGACGGCGCGCCAGTGTCAACGCCTGTCGCACTGAGGTTTTCCCTGCATCGAGTTGCGTGCGGGAGCGGTGCGGCGCGGCGGGCCTCATGCTCGGCGACGGGGCCCCCCAGATCGCCCGATCTCCTCGACTTGCCTCGAAATCGGGCCGTCGCGCCGCACCGCTCCCGCCCGCGACGCACCGCCCGGAAGCCCTCCGCACGCGGGCGCTGCCGCTGGATCATCGCCCAGGCGGGGCGCCAGCCGGCCGGCGGAGACGCATGCCCAGCCACAGGTGGCGGGCCGCAGCGCTTTGCGGCGATTTCGAGGCAAGCCGCGGAGCCAAGTTGGGCTGGTTGGCCCCGTCGCCGAGCATGAGCCGCAAGGCGCTGCGGCCCGCCACCCGCGACTGGGGAAGGGTTCAGCCGACGGGGGGAGCGCTACACTTGAAGGACGATCCTGCCGGTGACGCCGCGGTCGAAGAGCAGCTGGTGCGCCTTCGGGGCCTCGGCCAGGGGCATGAGGCGGGAGACGACGGGACGGACCTTCTTCTCCATCACCAGACGGAACGACTCCGACAGCTCGGGGGTCGTGGTCGCGAACGAGCCCTTGATCTCCAGCTCCTTCAGGATCACCAGGCCCGGCATGAAGGACACCGGCTTCGTCTCGAGATTGCCGACCACGATCAGCCGCCCGGCGGGGGCCAGGGAGCGGATCGCCTGGTCGAAGGTGAGGGCCCCGGTGATCTCGAGCGCCACGTCCACGCCACGCCCGCCGGTCAATCGGCGCGCCGCCTCGGCGAACTTGAGATTCGGGGCGACGATCACCTCGTCGGCGCCGGCTTCCTTGAGGCGATCGGCTTTCTGGGGCGAGGAGGTCACCGCCAGGATGCGCGCGCCGATCAGGCGGCACACCTGGATCGTGTGGAGCCCGACTCCCCCCGAGGCGCCGGTGATGAGGACGGTCTCGTCCAGCTGCACGCCCCCGCGGGCGCGCACCACGTGCAGGGCGGTCCCGATCGTGCAGGCGCAGATGCAGGCTTCCTCGTCGGCGAGGCCGTCGGGAATCCGGGCCAGGCCCTGCTCCTCCGCCACCACGAACTCGGCATAGCCGCCGGGAATCTCCTCTCCGAAGAAGACCCCTTCCTTGCACAGGGTCGAGCGGCCGCGCTTGCACAGGTCGCAGCGTCCGCAGTGGACCCGCTGGATGGTGGCGACCCGGTGGCCCGGGCGGAGCGCCGGCACGCCGGTCCC
>DASYUH010000041.1 GCA_036001465.1 Candidatus Polarisedimenticolia bacterium | reverse complement strand
CGACGGCGGAGTTCAGCCGGGCGCAGGGGGGCTTCGCCAACATCACCACCAAGTCGGGCGGCAACGAGTTCAAGGGGACGTTCAAGTTCTTCTGGCGCGGGAATGCCCTGGACGGCGACGGGGCGGGGATCGACGACCCGCTGCTGCACGGCAGCGTGGGGGAGAAGGGGCTCAGGGACCTGCGCTTCAACGATTTCACGCCGTTTCTGTCCCTGGAGGGGCCGATCGTGAAGGACCGGGCGTGGTTCTTCATGGCGCACGAGTACATCCAGAAGGAGGACCCGGTCAACGCGGTGAACAGCGCCTTCGTGGCCGGCGTCCGGGAGTTCCGGGAGTTCGCCAAGCTGACCTGGCAGGTGACCCCGAACAACCGCCTGTCCCTGTCGCTGAACTACGACCCCCAGAAGTACCTGAACCAGGGGCTGAACAGCTTCACGCGCCAGGAATCCGGATACACCGATCGCATGGGGGGCACGATCCTGACGCTCAAGTCCACGGCGGTCTTGAGTCCCTACGTGGCGCTCGAGACGACCGCCTCCGCCTTCGACGGGAGGCCGTCGCAGGATCTCAACCTCGATCCCGACGGCAACGGCAACGGGATCCTCTTTTATGACGACAACGACAACGGGTTCGCCGAGCTGACAGAGCACGACTACGGTGAGGATTACGACGAGGATGGGGCCTTCGACGTCTTCGAGCCACTCCTGATCATCGGCGGGCGCTGGATCCACGTGGATCGCGACGGAGACGGCGAGCGCACCCTCGGCAACGAATGCGAGGGCCGCTACCGCGAGGACCTCGACTGCGACGGCACGATCGACCCGGGCGAGGACCGCAACCAGAACCGCATTCTGGACGACACACCCAGGCCGACCGGGCTCTACCCGTACGGGCGCCTGGTCCCGGATACCCGGGACGACGAGTACGTCCTCGACCGCACCACGGGGCAGATCAGCGGCCCCTATTACCAGGATTTCTCGGACGAAAGGCGCCGATTCACGCTGCGGCAGGATCTGAGCGTCTTCGTGCCGGACTTCAAGGGCAGCCACGACCTGAGGGCCGGCTGGTCCGCGGAGCGCGAGACGTTCGACCGGGAGGTCGCCGAGCGCAGCGTCGTGGCGCAGTACGTCACGCCCTACCCGTACGCCAAGGAGCACTACGACCCGACCAGCACGCGTTACGGCTCATGCTACATCTGCCCCGGCCCGATCATCGTGAGCGCGCTTCTCCCCATCGAGGGGGAATCCCGCAACGGCGCGACCGGGTTCACGGCCGGGGCATACGTCCAGGACAATTACAAGCCGCTCCCCAACCTGAGCTTCGGCGTGGGGCTGCGCTTCGACCAGGAGGTCGCCAATACCTCCGGGTACACCTACTTCGAGCCTGCACCGGCGCGCGCGATGTTCGACCGGCTGGGCGCATTGATCGGCAACGAAAAGAATTTGCCCGACCTGGCGATCGGAGACGGCAATGGAATTCAAAGCCACGGGGTTCTTGGCGATCCACTGTTTCAGCCGACCATTCAGACGGACCCCACACATGAGTTGCCGAACCTCGCCGACATCATCGACCCGATTCGCCGCGCGATGCCGAACCTGTTCATCCGAAACCACGACGCCGTGGACTTCGGAACGAACGCGCTCGCCTCCCTGATCCCCGACGTGATCCGAAACGGCAAGGTCGACTCCGAGCTTTTGACCGAGCATGGCGTCATTGCCCAGGAGCCGGAGCGCTTCACGCTCAGCAACAGCAACCTGGCGCCGCGGCTCGCCCTGTCGTGGGATCCCGGCGCCGCCGGCAAGTCGAAGGTGTTCGCGACCTGGGGACGTTTCTTCGACAAGCTCTTCCTGAGCACCGTGGACGGCGAGGAAGGCCCCGACCACGTGATCCGCTACTACGAGTTCGACAATCGAGCCTTGCGCAACCGGATCGAGCCCAACAGGATGATCGGCACTCCGATCTCGACCTCTCCTCCGTCGATCTATCAGATCGATCGCGGGTTGCAGACGCCGTTCAGCGACGAGATGACCCTCGGCTTCGAGCGTGAAATAGCCCCCGAAGTGGCGCTGTCGGTCACGTTCATCGACCGCCGCTACCGCGAGCAGCTCCAGGACCTCGACGTCAACCATTACCTGAGGCCCGATCCGGTGACCGGCCAGCCCCTCGACCTCATCGGCAGAATTGAGAGGGTCGTCCTTCCGGGGCAAGGAGGCCCCTCGTACTTCCGCCTTCCCGACGGCAGGCCGGATCTGTACCTCAACAACTTCTACTTCAACCAGATCCTGCGGGTGGGAAACTACAACGAGGCGCGCTACCGCGCCATCGAAGTCGAGCTGCGCCGACGCCTGGCGCGTCGCTGGGAGCTGCAGGCGTCCTACGCGTACTCGCGTGCCGTCGGGGCCGCCGAGGACTTCCAGTCGCGCCTCGGGAACGATCCCTCCACCACCGAATTCGAATACGGGTACCTCGACTACGACCAGAGGCACGTCGTGAAGCTCAATGGCGCCGCCTTCCTGCCGGGGGACTGGCAGGTGGGAGCTTCCGCGACCTGGAGCTCCGGGTTGCCCTACTCCGTGATCTCCCGCTTCTTCGGCTCGGACAACGCCGACTACCAGCAGTACCGGACCCGCTTCGGCTACACGCTGCTCGCGAGCGGGCAGGAACCCCGGTTCATCCCCGTGCGCCGTAACAGCGGGCGCAACGACTCGATCCTCGATCTGAACCTCCGTGTCCGCAAGGCGGTGGTCATCGGCCGGACCGCGGCGGCCCTCGTCTTCGAGGTGTTCAACGTGCTGAACAGCGACGATCTGCGCATTCTGACCTACGAGCCCACGCCCGACATCTTCCAGGTGACGCTCGACACACGTACCCCGCAGGGGCCGCTGCAGATCGACGCCATCCGCCGCTTCGGGCGCCGGTTCCAGGTCGGCATGCAGATCGAGTTCTAGAGCGGAGCGTGTCCGGTCTTTCGGGCGGCGCGATACACCGGGCCTCGGACGACCGCGGGCAGGAATTTCGTCGTGGCGGGCATGGGGCTGTGATGGTATATAAGCAAGCACTGCGCCGCCTGGGGGACACGACGCCCACATGCCTAAATCGTTGATCCGCCTGGGAGGGATGCTCGCCCTCTGTTTCCTCCTCTGGCCGGGGGCCGTCCGCGCCCAGGCGACCGGCCTGATTCGCGGCGTCGTCATGGACGAGACCGGCACTCCCCTTCCCGGCGTCACGCTCACCGTGTCCAGTCCCAGCCTGGGCGGCCCGGCCCGGGGCGCCGTCAGCGACGGCGCGGGCGGATTCCAGGTCGCCTCGCTCCCCGCGGGCCCGGACTACCGCGTGCGGGCCACCTTCCCCGGTTTTGCGACGGTCGAATTCGCCGACCTCGAGGTGGCCGCCGGGCGAGTCACACCGATCCGGATCGTGCTGCAGCCCCAGTCGAATCTGAGCGAGCGCGTCGAGGTGCGGGCCAGGCCGCAGGTCGTCGACCTCGACGAGACCACGACGCAGACGCGGTTCACCTCGGAGTTCATCGACGCCTTGCCGATCCTGGGGCGCAACTACCAGGACATCCTGTCCCTGGCGCCGGGGGTCACCGACATCGACGGCGACGGCAACCCCAACATCCACGGCGCCCGCGACACCGACGTCGTCACCCTGGTGGACGGCGTCAGCACCACCGACCCCCTCACCGGCAAGATCGGCGCGCAGCTCAACATCGACTCGATCCAGGAGATCGAGATCAAGACCTCCGGGGCGACGGCGGAGTTCAGCCGGGCACAGGGAGGGTTCGCCAACATCATCACCAAATCAGGCGGCAACGAGTTCAAGGGGACGTTCAAGTTCTTCTGGCGCGGGAATGCCCTGGACGGCGACGGGGCCGGGATCGACGACGCGCGATTGCACGGCGGCCTGGGGGAGATGGGACTCAGGGATCTGAGGTTCAACGATTTCACGCCGTTCCTGTCCCTGGAGGGGCCGATCGTGAAGGACCGGGCGTGGTTCTTCATGGCGCACGAGTACATCCAGAAGGAGGACCCGGTCAACGCGGTGAACAGCGCCTTCGTGGCCGGCACCCGGGAGTTCCGGGAGTTCGCCAAACTGACCTGGCAGGCCACTCCGAACAACCGCCTGTCCCTGTCGCTCAACTACGACCCCCAGAAATACCTGAACCTGGGGCTGAACAGCTTCACGCGCCAGGAATCCGGATACACCGAACGCATGGGGGGGACGATCCTGACGCTCAAGTCCACGGCGGTCTTGAGTCCGTACGTGGCGCTCGAGACGACCGCCTCCGCCTTCGACGAGAGGCCGTCGCAGGATCTCAACCTCGATCCCGACGGCAACCGCAACGGGATCCTCTATTACGACGAGAACGGCAACGGCTTTTCCGAATTGAACGAGCGTGATTACGGTGAGGATTACGACGAAGATGGAGCCTTCGACGTCTTCGAGCCGTTCTGGCTCGAGAATGGCTCCTGGTACCACACCGACCTCGACGGGGATGGCGAGCGCACGCTCGGCGGTGAATGCGAGGGGCACTACCGCGAGGACATCGACTGCGACGGCAAGCTCGACCCGGGCGAGGACCGCAATCAGGACGGCAAGCTGAACGACCGGCCCCGGCCGGGTGATCTCTATCCCTACGGCCACCTGACACCGGAGGGTCGGGACCAGGACTATCTGCTCGATCGCGCGTCGGGCCTGATCAACGGCCCCTACTACCAGAATTTCACGGACAGCAGGCGCCGATTCACGCTGCGGCAGGATCTGAGCATCTTCGTGCCGGATTTCAAGGGGAGCCACGATCTGAAAACCGGCTGGTCCGCGGAGCGCGAGGTGTTCGACCGGGACATCACGACGCGCAACTACGTCGCGCAGTATGTCCCCCCCTACCTCTACCCCAAAGCGAACTACGATCCGGCCAGCCCCCGATACGGCACCTGCTACCCCTGCCCCGATCCGATCATCGTGAGCGCGCTGTTGCCCGTCCAGGGGGAAACCCGGAAGGGGGCGACCGGATCGACTGCGGGGTTCTACGCGCAGGACAGTTACAGGCCGCGGCCCAACCTGAGCCTCGGCGTGGGCCTGCGCTTCGACCAGGAGATCGCCAACGCCTCCGGATACACCTATTTCGATCCGGCCCCGGCGCGCGCGGCCTTCGACCGGCTGGGCGCCCTCATCGGCAACGAAAAGAACTTGCCCGACCTGTCGATCGGAGACGGAAATGGAATACAAAGCCTCGGAGTTCTTGGCGATCCACTCTTTCAGCCGACCATTCAGACGGATCCCGATCATGAGTTGCCGGACCTCGCCGACATCACCGACCCGATTCGCCGCGCGATGCCGGCCCTGTTCATCCGCAATCATGCCGACGTGGATTTCGGGACGAATGCGATCGCCTTCCTGATCCCCGACGTGATGCGCGACGGCAAGGTGGACTCCGACCTCCTGACGGAGAAGGGGGTCATCGCCCAGGAACCGGAGCGCTTCACGCTGACCAACAGCAATCTGGCGCCGCGGCTCTCGCTGTCGTGGGACCCCGGCGCCAGCGGCAAGTCCAAGCTGTTCGCAACCTGGGGACGCTATTTCGACAAGCTCTTCCTGAGCACGGTGAGCGCTGAGGAAGGGCCGGATCAGGTGATCCGCTACTACAAATTCGACAATAATCGCCTGCGCAACCGAATCGAGCCCAACAAGCAGATCGGCGGACCGATCTCGACCACTCCCCCATCGGTCAATCAGATCGATCGAGGACTGCAGACGCCGTTCAGCGACGAGCTGACGCTCGGGTTCGAGCGCGAGATCGCCCCCGAGGTGGCGCTGTCCGTCACCTTCATCGACCGGCGCTACCGCCAGCAGCTGCAGGACGTCGACGTCAATCACTACCTGAGGATCAATCCCGTGACCGGCCAGCCTCTCGATGTCATCGGCCGGATCAACAGGCTCGCTCGTCCGTCGAGCTTTCAGTGGTCGTTCTCGCGCTCCAAGGACGGGAGGCCGGACCTTTACAACTACAACCTTTACTTCAACCAGATCCTGCGGGTGGGAAACTTCAACGAGGCGCGCTACCGCGCCATCGAGGTCGAGCTGCGCCGGCGCCTGGCGCGTCGCTGGGAGCTGCAGGCGTCCTATGCCTACTCGCGTGCCGTCGGGGCCGCCGAGGACTTTCAGTCGCGCCTCGGGAACGATCCCTCCACCACCGAATTCGAATTCGGGTACCTGGACTACGATCAGAGGCACGTCGTGAAGCTCAATGGCGCCGCCTTCCTGCCGGGGGACTGGCAGGTGGGGGCCTCCGCGACCTGGAGCTCCGGTCTGCCGTACTCCGTGATCTCCCGCTTCTTCGCCTCGGACAACGCCGACTATCAGCAGTTCCGGACCCGTTTCGGCTACACGCTGATCAAGAGCGGAGAGGAACCCCGGTTCATCCCCGCGCGCCGGAACAGCGGGCGCAACGACGCGAGCCTGGATATCAACCTCCGCGCCCGCAAGGCCGTGGTCATCGGGCGGACCGCGGCGGCCCTGTTCTTCGAGGTCTTCAACGTCCTGAACAGCGACGACCTGCGCGTCCTGACCTACGAGCCCACGCCGGACATCTACCAGGCCACGCTCGACACGCGCACCCCGCAGGGCCCCCTGCAGATCGACGCGATCCGCCGCTTCGGGCGCCGGTTCCAGGTCGGCGTGCAGATCGAGTTCTAGGAAGAGAGCCGCAACTACAGAATGACGCGCTCGGCCCAGAGCACGCCGTCGATGCGGGCGATCTGGCCGAGGAGATCGTCGGGGACCGGGGAGTCGAGGTTGAAGATGGCGATGGCGCGGCCGCCGGAACGGTCGCGCCCCAGGGATAGGTAGGCGATATTGACGGCGGCGACTCCCAGCGCCGTGCCGATCCGGCCGACCATGCCCGGCCGATCGTCGTTGCTGACGATCAGCATCGAGCCTTCCGGGTTCGCGTCGAGGTGGAACTCGTCGAGGCGGACCAGGCGGGGCTCGCGCTTGCCGAACAGCGCGCCGGCGGCGGAGCGCGTCCCGTCCCGCCCGCGCAGGGTGGCGGAGATCAGAGCGGTGAAGTCCTGCGGCTCGGCGGCCCGGGTCTCCAGGACGCGAATGCCGGCGTCCTTGGCCAGGAAGTGCGCGTTGACCACGTTCACGGGGTCGGACAGCTTCGGCTGCAGGAACCCCTTCAGGAAGGAGGCCGTCAGGGGTCGCATGGGATACTCCTGCACCGCCCCGGAGTACTCCAGGACCACCTCCGAGACCGGGCCGTGCGCCAGGGACGACAGGAGCCGCCCGAGGCGGGCGCACAGGTCGCGATAGGGCTCGAGCGCCGGCAGGAGCTTCGGATCGACCCCCTCCACGTTGACGGCGTTGGAGACCAGGCCGTCCTTCAGGTAGGCCGCGATCTGCTCGGCAATCCGCACCGCCACTTTTTCCTGCGCCTCCTGGGTCGAGGCCCCGAGGTGCGGCGTCAAGATCACCGAGTCGAGGGAGAGGAGCGGGCTTTGCGCCGGCGGCTCGGTCTCGAAGACGTCGAGCGCGGCCCCCGCGACCTGCCCCGACTGGAGGCCTTCCACCAGGGCCGCCTCGTCGACGATGCCGCCGCGCGCCACGTTCAGGATGCGCACACCGCGCCGGCAGCGCGCGATCTCGGGGCGACCGATCAGGTGGCGCGTGCCGGCGCTGAGCGGCAGGTGGAGGGTGATGAAGTCGGAGCGCTCGTAGATCGTCTCGAGAGGCACCAGGCCGACGCCGAGGCGCTCGGCCACCTCCTCGGAGAGGACCGGGTCGTAGCCGATCACCTGCATGCCGAAGGCGCGGGCGCGAGAGGCCACCTCCCGTCCCACCTTCCCGAGTCCCAGGATGCCGAGGACCTTGCCGAACAGCTCCACACCCAGGAAGCGGCCGCGGTCCCAGCGGCCGGCCTTCATGGACCGATCGGCCTGCGGGATCTGCCGCGCCAGGGCCAGGAGCAGCGACAGCGTGTGCTCGGCGGCCGAGATGGTGTTCTCGCCCGGAGCGTTCATCACCACGATGCCGCGCCGCGTGGCGGCCGGCACGTCGATGTTGTCCACCCCCGCCCCGGCTCGTCCCACGACGCGAAGCACCGGGGCCGCGCGCAGGATGTCTTCGTCGATGCGCGTGTCCGAGCGGACCACGATCCCCTCGACGTCGGCCACGGCCCGCAGGAGATCGTCCCGCGAGATGCCCGGCCGGTGGTCCGCCTCGATGCCGGCCTGCCTCAGGACCTCCGCGCACACGGGCAGGATCTTGTCGGCGATGAGCACCTTCATGCCCCGTCCTCCCCCAGCACCTCGTCCATCGTCCGCAGCAGGTCGTCGAGGCCGGCCACGGTGTGATCCCCCATGTGACCGATGCGGAAGGTCTGCTCCTTCAGCCGCCCGTATCCGTTGCTGACGCCGAAGCCGCGGGAGGCCAGTTCCGACACGAAACGCGCGACGTCGATCCGGCGCGTGTTGGTCACGCAGCTCACGGTGTTCGAGCGCGCCGCCTCCTCGGCGAACAGGCCGAAGCGCGCGCCGGCCCAGGCGCGCGCCCGATCCGCCATGGCTCTGTGCCGGGCGTAGCGCCCCTCCAGTCCCTCCGCCTCGATCCGCTTCAGCTGCGCCTGCAGCGCGAAGATGTGGCCGACGGACGGAGTCGCCATCGGCAGTCCGCGGTCGAAGAACTCCTTCAGCCGGATGAAATCGAGGTAATACCCTTTCCCCGTCCGCCGCGCCGAGCGCTCGAGGGCCCGGGGCGACACGGCGCACACCGAGAAGCCGGGCGGCAGCGCCAGGCACTTCTGCACCGAGGCCAGGCAGACGTCGATGCCGTTCCGGTCCGCCTCGACCGGGATCCCCCCCAGGGAGGAGACGGCGTCCACCAGGAGCGCCACGTCGCCACGGAGGCGCACCGCCTCGGCGATCTCGGCAAGCGGGTTGGTCACGCCGGTGGACGTCTCGTTGTGCACCAGGGCGACCGCGTCGTAGCGTCCGGTGGCAAGCGCCTCCGCCACCGCCCCGGCCGGCACCGCCCCGCCCCACTCCACGCGCAACGGGTCGGCCTCGATGCCGGAGGCCACCGCCACCTCCAGAAAGCGCTCGGAGAACGCCCCGCACACCGGGACCAGGGCGCGCCGGACCACGCAGTTGCGGAGGGCCGCCTCCCACAGCGCCGTGGCGGAGCACGCGGTCAGGAAGATGTCCGAGGCGCGCGTCCCGAACAGGGGCCGGAGGCGCGGCACCACGTCGCGGATGACCGCCTGCATCTCGGCCCCGCGGTGGCCGATCACCGGGCGCGCCATCTCCCGCAGGATCTCCGGAGCCACCTCGGTGGGGCCCGGGGTGAACAGGATCTTGTGGTCTCGGTGGGCGGCGGGCATGCGCGTCGGTTCGGCTCCCGGCAGCGGCTCAGAACAGCTTGGCGATGTCGAGGTAGATGACGGTGGCCATGAACAGAAGGAGGAGGACCAGCCCCGCCTGCATGACGCGCTCCTTGAGCTGAATCGACAGGTCGCGCCGGATCGTCCCCTCGATCAGGAGGGTGAACACGTGCCCGCCGTCGAGGGGCGGGATCGGCAACAGGTTGATGATCCCGAGCTGCAGGCTCACGTACGCGATGAACCTCAGGAAATAGACCAGCCCCTCCTGGGCCATCGCCCCCGAGGCGAGGTAGAGACCGATCGGCCCGGAAAAGGTCCGCAGCGACAGCTCGCGCAGCACCAGTTTCTTGAGCGTCAGGAAGGTCACGCCGATGTCCTCGACGTTCTTCGTGAAGGACCCCGTCAGGGCCTGCAGCAGGCTGTACGAACGGGTGACCATCGGGGGCGTCGGCACGAAGCCGATGACTCCCTTGTCGCCGTCCCGGACCGGAGTGATCACCTTCTCGAACGACCGCCCGTCGCGCTCGATGACGAACCGGAGCGGCTTTCCGGCCGACCCCTGGATCGCCTTGAATACCCGGGACAGGGTGGTCATCTCGACCCCTTCGATGGACACGATGCGATCGCCGCGCTTGAGCCCGGCCTCGGAAGCCGGACGTGCGGGCTGCACGTCCCCCACCATCACGCCCGTCATCGGGAACAGCGACTGGATGCCGATGCTGTTCTTGGCGTCAGCCTTGACCTCGAGAGGCACCGTGAGGCGCTCCCCGTTGCGCTCCAGGACGACGTCCCGGGTCTGGCCGGGGCTCAGCAGGATCGCCAGGTCGAGGTCCCTCCAGGTCGCGACCGGCCGGCCACCGAAGCTGAGGATCCGGTCCCCGGGCTGGATCCCGGCTGCGACCGCCGGAGATTCGGGGTCGATCTCGCCGACCACGGGTGGTTGCGACGGATAGACCGGCTCCTGCACTCCCATCATCAGGATGACGACGGTCAGGACGTAGGCGGTCACCAGGTTGAACACCGCCCCCATGACGAAGACCAGGAAGCGCTGGAAGCGCGAGCGCGACATGAGGTCGCCCGGATCGTGGGCGTTCCCCTCTTCGGGGGTCTCCCCCTTCAGTTTCACGTAGCCGCCAAGCGGCACCCACGAGACGCGGTAATCGGTCCCGCCGCGATGGAAGCCGCCGATCCGCGGACCGAAACCGACCGAGAAGATCTCCACCGTTACGCCCAGCCACTTGGCCACCAGGTAGTGTCCGAACTCATGGAACAGGACCACCACCCCCAGGACGATTCCGAAGGGCAGGGCGAACTCCCAGATCCAGCTCACGTGCGACAGAAGCCAGCTCAACACTCACCTCCCCGGGACACCATCTCCTCCGCCACGCCCCGTGCCCAGGCGTCCGCCTCCTGGACGCCGGCGAGAGTGATCGCGGGAACGGGGCGGTGCCGTTCCAGGACCTCCTCGACCACGCGCGGGATGCCTGGAAAATCGAGGCGCCCCGCGAGAAACGCCAGCACGGCGACCTCGTTGGCGGCGTTCAGGGCCGCCGGCGTGGTTCCGCCCGTCCTCAGGGCGGAGTACGCCAGATCGAGACAGGGATAGCGCCTGCGATCGACCTGGAAGAACTCCAACACGCCCACGGCCGGGAAATCGGGGGCCCGCACCGGCCCCGCGAACCGATCGGGATAGCCGAGAGCGTACTGGATCGGCCCGCGCATGTCCGGGACGCCCATCTGGCACAGCACGGATCCGTCGACCATCTCCACCATGGAGTGCACGATGCTCTGCGGATGCAGGACGACCTCCAGGCGGTCGGGCTCCAGGTCGAACAGCCAGCGCGCCTCGATCACCTCCAGCCCCTTGTTCATCAGGGTGGCGCTGTCGATGCTGATCTTCTTCCCCATGTCCCACACGGGATGGCGGAGCGCCTTCTCCGGGGTCACGGTCTTCAGCTCCTCGAGGGGCGTCGTGCGGAACGGCCCCCCCGAGGCGGTCAGGATGATTCGCGCCACGCCATCCGTCGACCCGCCGCGCAGGCACTGATGCACCGCCGAGTGCTCGCTGTCGACCGGCAGGAGGCTCCCCCCCGACTCGCGGAGGACCTCCCGCAGGAGCGGTCCGGCCATCACCAGGCTCTCCTTGTTGGCGAGGGCGACGCATTTGCCGGCCTTCAGGGCGTGATACGTGGACGGCAAACCGGCGGACCCCACGACGGCCGCGACGACGACCTCCGCCGCCGGGAACGACGCCGCCGCCAGCAGCCCGTCCGACCCCGTCACGACCTCGCACCGCGCGCGGCGCGCCGCGTCCTTGAGCGCGCCCGCTCCCTCCCGGTCGTCGATAGCGGCTAGGCGGGGGCGGTGCGTTTCGATCTGCTGCGCCAGGAGCGCCGCGTTCCGGCCCGCCGCCAGCGCCACGACCTCGAAGCGGTCCGGGAACCGCCCGATCAGATCGAGCGCCTGCACTCCGACCGACCCGGTCGATCCGAGAATCGATATCGCGCGTCGCGTGACCTGGGCCATCAATGCGCCTTCATGGCGAAGAGATAATAGTAGTAGAGGACCGGGCCGGCGTACAGGAGAGAATCCACCCGGTCGAGGATCCCCCCGTGGCCCGGAACGATGGACGCGCTGTCCTTCAGTCCGGCCCCGCGCTTGAGCATCGATTCCACCAGGTCGCCCAGGATGCCGATCGTCCCGAGCGCCAGCCCGAGGACGAGGCAGTCGCCGGCCGTCAGGCGGTTCATGAACCAGCCGCGCGCCACGAACGCGGCGACGAGCGCGCCGAGCACCCCGCCGATCGCCCCCTCCACCGTCTTCTTCGGGCTGACGCTCGGCGCCAGCGGCCGGCGCCCGAGCGCGCTGCCGACGTAATAGGCGGAGGTATCGCTGCCCCACACCACGAAGAACAGGAGGAAGACCAGGTCCGAGCCGGTCTCCTGCCCCTTCGGCAGGTCGCTCATGGTACGCAGGTCGATGAGGTAGCCGAACAGGACCCCGACGAAGGTCGCGACGAAGAACGAGGTGCTGGTGTCCGGCAGGGCCTGGCTCCACTCGCCGCCGCGCCAGAGGGACGCGAGCGGCAGGGCGATGAGGCCGAACGCCAGGGCGTAGCGGATGTCGACCACGCGGAACGTGAAGGAGGCCATGATCAGGAGCGCCATGGCCGCTCCGAGCAGGCGGTGACAGCGCCGGCCGCGCGCCGCGGCGAGCACGTGGAGCTCCCGGAGCGCGAGGAGCGCCCCCACGACGACCAGCCCCTCGTACACCGCGGGATCGAGCTTCTTGACGATCACCCAGAAGACCGGGAGGAAGACGACTGCCGACAGGATGCGCTTCATGCCGGACCCGGGGACGCTTTCACGCCGCGCGTCAGGCCGTGACCTTGTCGGGCGACAGGCTGACGGGCTCCGGCTCGGCGCCGACCCGGCCGTAGCGCCGCTCCCGCTTCTGATAGTCGATGATCGCCTGCAGGAGCTCGCGCCTCCGGAAATCGGGCCACAGGGTCTCCGTCACCCAGATTTCCGCGTAGGCGATCTGCCACAGGAGGAAATTGCTGATGCGCAGCTCCCCGGACGTGCGGATCAGCAGATCGGGATCGGGCTGGCCGGCGGTGTAGAGGAAGGACGCGAACGCCGCCTCGTCGATCGGCTTCGGCAGGGGGCCGGCCCGGCTGCGATCGGCCAGGATCCGGTTCACCGCGTCGACGATCTCCGCCCGGCCGCCATAGGACAGCGCGATGTTGAACAGGAGACCGCTGTTGCCGCGTGTCGCCTCCATGCCGTCCTGCAGCTCGCGCCGGATCCCCGGTCCCAGCTCATCCGCCCGGCCGATGACATTGAAGGCGATATTGTTCTCCTGCAGCGTGTTCAGCTCCTTTCGAAGATACTCGCGCAGGAGATCCATCAGCATGTCCACCTCACGCCGCGGCCGCTTCCAGTTCTCCAGCGAAAACGCGTACAGCGTCAGCACCTGGCAGCCCAGCCGGGCGGAGGTCTCGACGACGTCCCTGACGGCAGCGATTCCGGCCCGGTGGCCGGCGACCCGCGGCAGGCTGCGAGTCCGGGCCCAGCGGCCGTTGCCGTCCATGATGATGGCGATGTGCCGGGGCAGGCGGGCGAAGTCGATCTGCGCCAGCAGCCGCTCCTCGGGCGATCCCTTGGTGAAGAATCCCTCTAAGTCTCGTGCCGGACGGGACATGGCGGGGGTCGTCGCTCCCACGCGGAATGAGGTCGAATCGTAACACACGCCCCTCGCGCGGAGCAACAACGCACCGGAGAGAGTTTTCTCCAGTCACGGGTGGCGGGACGCGAAGCGGGGCGGCTCATCGCTCGCACGCGAGGGACACGGGGAGCCTCGCTCAGACGCATGGCGCGGCTCGAAATCGCCGCCCCGCTTCGCGTCCCGCCACCTGCGCCCGGGGATGGCTCACTCCACAGCGCCGTTGCTCCGCCCGGTGTCGTTTCCCCTGTGAGAAACGCGGGAGCCGCGCGACCGGACGGGACCGGCCGGCACCGGTGCGCGGAGCTCGCACCGGGTGCGTCGCGCCACGGGCGTCACGGGCCGTACCCTCGCGGATGGTCCCGCGCGAACCTCCAGGCCGTCTCCAGGATCGACTCGAGATCGGGGAATTGCGGTTTCCATCCCAGATCCTGGCGAGCCCGCGATGAGGAGGCGACCAGGGTCTCCGGGTCTCCCGGACGGCGCGGGGCCTTCCGGACGGGGATCGACCGGCCGGTCACGCGGCGCGCCGCCTCGACCACCTGCAGGACGGAGAACCCTGACCCGTTCCCCAGGTTGAACACCGAGCCACCGCCGTCCCGTTCGAGGAGTTCCAGCGCCCGGATGTGCGCGTCCGCCAGATCCAGAATGTGAATGTAGTCGCGCACGGCGGTCCCGTCGGGCGTCTGGTAGTTCGTCCCGAACACCGGCACCGGCTCGGAGGCGAGCGCGGCACGGAGCACGTTGGGGACCAGGTGCGTCTCCGGGTCGTGCGCTTCGCCGAGCGTCCCGTCCGGCGTCGCGCCGGCGGCATTGAAGTAGCGCAGCGACACGAAGGTCAGTCCGTGCGCGGCGTGGTACCACCGGAGCGCGGTCTCCACCGCCAGCTTGGTCTCGCCGTACGGGCTGGTCGGGCGGGTCGGGTGACCCTCGTCCATCGGGATGGCAATCGGCTCCCCGTAGACCGCGGCCGTCGACGAGAACACCACGCGTCGGACGTCCCGCTCCAGCATGACATCGAGGAGCGTCAGGGATCGCACCAGGTTGTTACGGTAGTAGCGTGACGGATTCTCGATCGACTCGCCGACCAGCGAGGAGGCGGCCAGGTGGACGACCGCCTCGATCTTCTTCGCGACGAGGAGGTCCGCCACGAGCCTCGCGTCCCCGAAATCGCCGACGATCAACTCGCACGCCCCGGCCGCCTCCCGGTGCCCCGTGCTCAGGTCGTCGATCAGGGTTACCGCGTGCCCGCCCTCGAGGAGCCGCCTCGCAACGACCGAGCCGATGTACCCGGCGCCGCCCGTGACCAGAAGTCTCACGTTCCCTCCCCGTAGAAGACCTGCTCGAGGACGAGCCCCGACGCCGGGGCCACCGGACCGGCGAGCCTGCGATCGCGGCCACCGATGATATCTGGAATCGCCGCCGTGTCCAGGCGCCCGCTCCCGGCCCAGATCAGCGTCCCCGCCAGGGTGCGCACCATGTGCCTCAGGAAGCCGTCTCCCACCACGCGGAACGTCACGCGCCCGCCTTCCTCCGTCACTTCCGAGACCCGCAGCGTCCGGACCTTGTTCTCGATGGGGGACGCCACGGGGCAGAAGGACGTGAAATCGTGGGTCCCGAGGAAGTGCCGGGCGGCCGCGCGCATCGACCCCGCATCGAGCCACCCTCGCACCGTCGCGACGAACGGCGCCTCGAACGGCGACACCACCTCGGCGCTCACGATGCGGTAGCGGTACTCCTTGCCGCGGGCGTCGGCGCGGGCGTGGAACGTCTCGGGCACCTCCTCGGCGCGCATCACCGCGATGTCCTCCGGGAGCAGGGCGTTCAGGCCCCGCACGAGCCCTGCCGCCGGGATGCGGGACGCGGTCAGGAAGTTCGCCACCTGTCCGTGGGCGTGCACCCCGGCGTCGGTGCGCCCGGCCCCGGCCAGCCGCACCGGTCCGCCCAGCATGCGGGAGATGCGATCCTCGAGCACGCCCTGGACCGTCGGGCGCCCCGGCTGCACCTGCCAGCCGGCGTAGCGCGTGCCGACGTAGGCGACGATCATCTTGAGGTTACGCATCAGGTTTGACCCGCTCCCGAACCGCCGCTATAATCCCACGCCCTTCATGACGCTGAGCTATGGTATCTGAGGTGACTATGAAGAGCCGCCGCTCGACGATGCCATTCCTCCTTCTGGCCGCCGTCCTGACCCTGGCCGCCGCGCCGCCCGACTACAAGGTCCCGAGCAAGGACTGGGGGAAGGGCCCGGTCAAGTGGATCATGACCTCGGACGAGGAGAAGGAGTGGAAAAAACTGAAAACCGATGAGGAGCGCGCGCCGTTCGTCAAGGCCTTCTGGGAGAAGCGCGATCCGACGCCCGGCACGCCCGAGAACGAGTTCGCGCTCATCTTCTGGAAGAAGGTCGAGGAGGCCGACAAGCGGTTCACGACGCAGACGGACGCGGGCTTCCTCACGGACATGGGGCGGGTGTTCCTGCTTCTCGGCCCGCCTGCCAAGGCCGACAAGGATGCCCGCGGCCGGAACATCTGGAGCTACGAGCCGAACGAGGTCACCGGCATCAAGGCCAAGTTCGATCTGATGTTCGCGCAGGGCATGCTCGCGCCCCTCCTGCTCGATCGCAAGAAGCTCGAGGAGTACGTCAAGGCCCACCCGGAGACTCTCGGGATCGGCTGGAAGCTCCCGGCGCCGTCCGCGATCGCGCAGGGTGACGCCGAGGCCCCCGCGGCGCCGGCCCGCAACCCGGAGGAGGATCAGTCACCCGAGAGCAAGCGGCAGATCCCGATCCTCCAGGGCCTCCTCGCCGCCGGTTCCGGAAAGGCCGACGTGCCGTTCCAGGTGGCGCAGGACTCCTACGCCGCCGTGGACGGGACCACGCTCACCGCCATCACCGTCGAGGCGCCGCGGGAGGCGGCGCACGGCAGCGGGGACGTGGCCTTGCACGCCTTCGCGCGGCTCGAGCCGGCGGGGGACGGCAAGCCGGTCAACCTCACCGGCGATCTGCCGTTCCTCCCCGCCCCGCCTGCGGAAGCCCCTCCCGGCAGCTTCGTCTATCAGGCCCGCCACAACCTGCAGCCCGGCACGTACAAGCTCGCGGTCGCCGTCGAGGACAAGGTGGTCCCGGGTCAGATGGGAACGCTCGTGAAGACCATCGAGGTGCCGGATTTCCGCAACAAGGGGGAGCTCAACATCAGCAGCATCGCCATTCTGGCGGGATTCTCCCAGCTGCAGCCGGGGCCCGACGACAAGGAGCGCGGGGCCGGGCCCTTCGTGCTCGGCTCGTTCCGGCTCGTGCCGCGGGCCCAGCCTATCTTGACGAAGGACGAGGATCTCAACTTCTACTATCAGGTATACAACCCGGCCCTGGATCCCGCAACCAACCGGCCGAATCTCGAGTCCACCACCACGTTCTATCTGAGCGACGCGGGAACATGGAAGCGTTATCGTCCGCCCCTCACCCGCCCTCTCCGTGCCCAGGTCGATCTCTACTCCCTGGCCCTCAAGGACCTCCTGGTCCCCGGCCAGAAACTGCCGGCCGATTTCAAGATGGAAGTGAAGATCGTCGACAAGGGCAGCGGCAAGGAGCTGAAGCGGGAAGTGCCGTTCAGCGTGCGCTGATCGTCAGGCTGAGATCGTTCGTGTCCAGCCGGACCGCGCGCCCGATCGGCAGGGTCTTCTTCCCCGCGCAGTGACCGGCCGGAAAGTCCACGACCACCGGAAATTCCGTCCCGGCCAGGTGCATCGCCAGGATCTCGGCAAGCGGCAGGCTGGCCGCGGGATCCTCCGCGTCGCAGCCTACGAGTCGGCCGACGATCATGCCGCGCAGGCGCGCGAGCCTGCCGGAGAGACGAAGGTGGCCGAGCATCCGGTCGATGCGGTACGGCTCTTCGTTGACCTCCTCCCAGAACAGGATGGCCCCTTCGAGCGGCGGCTCGTAGGGCGTGCCGATCAGGCTCACGAGAAGCGACAGGCAGCCGCCGAGGAGGGGTCCATCTCCCGCCCCGGAGCGCACGACGGAGGCGGCCGGGATGGCATGCGACTGGCCGCCCGGGGTCGCGGACAGGGCGTGCCAGAGCGACGCCTCGTCGAACCGCGCGGGATCGCCGATTTCTGACACGAGGGGGCCGTGGAAGGACTGGAGCCGCGCCTCCGTCCAGGCGGCCGATTGCAGGACCGTGATGTCGCTGTACCCGATCAGGGCCTTGGGATACCGGCGCAGCGCGGCGAAATCCACCCCCTGGACGATGCGCGCGCTGCCGTAGCCTCCGCGGGCGAACCAGATGGCGCGCAGGTCCGGATCGGCAATCAACCCGTTCAGATCGTCGAGCCGCTCGTGATCGTCGCCCGCCAGATAGGCATGCCGAAGCCCCAGGTTGCGGCCCTCGACGGGACGGAAGCCGCGCGCCTGAAGGTACGCCATGCCGCGATCGACCATCTCACGCCGGATCGGCCCGCCGGGGGCGGCGACGCCGATGCGGTCGCCGGGGACCAGAGGGGGAGGGACGATCGGGCTCACCGTTTCCCCCTCGCCCCGTTGCGGCGGCAGGCCAGGAACTCCCGCTTCGCGCTCGCGAGGGTGTCGCGGTCGCACAGGGCCTGAAGGCCGACCATGGACAGCCCGCGGGTCGCGGCGCTCAGGCCGGCCCTGCCGCGCGGCCCGCCTGCCAGACGCGCGAACCCTCGCGAGTGCAGCGGCACGCTCGGAGGCGCGATGGCGATATACGGGTGAATCGACGGGACGACCTGGCTGACATTCCCCATGTCGAGCGATCCCATTTTCTTGCGGGGAGAGTCCACGGTCGTGCGACCCATGCGGCGCAGCTCGTGCTTGAACCGGTCGGCCAGCACCCGGTTGGTCAGCATCTCGGCGTACGGGTGATCGAGCGCGAGAATCGACAGGCGGGCGCCGACCGACCGCGCCGCCTCCCGCGCCGTGCGCCGGAAGAGCGATTCGACCCGTGCCAGGGTCGGCAGGTCCCGGGCGCGCAGGGTGAACCGGCCGACCGCACGATCGGGCACCACGTTGGCCCGCTTGCCGCCATCGACGATCACACCCGGCATGCGGACCTCGCGCGGCAGGCGATGCCGCAGCCGGTGGAGGTCGATGAACAGGCGGATGAGCGCCTCCAGGGCGTTGATACCCTTCTCGGGGGAAGCGACGGCATGGGCCGCCCTGCCGTGGAACGTGACCTGGAGCGAGTGGCAGGCGAGGGAGGTCGTGTAGACGCGGTTCTCGGTCGACGGGTGGAACATCAGGGCGCAGTCGACCCCCTTGAAGACTCCGCGCTCGGTCATCAGCACCTTCCCCCCGATGGTCTCCTCCGCGGGAGTGCCCACGACCAGGATCTCGCCGCGGGAGCCCTGGAGCGCCCGGCCCAGGGCGGCTCCGGCGCCGGCGCTTGCGGCGCCGATGAGATTGTGGCCGCAGGCATGGCCGATCCCGGGCAGGGCGTCGTACTCGGCGAGGAAGGCGACGCGCGGCCCGCCGCGTCCCATGGTCTTCCGCGCCACGAACGCGGTCGGCAGGCCCGCCACGCCGCGCCGAATCCGGAACCCTTCCTTCTTGAGAAATCCGGTGAGCAGACGCACCGAGTCCGACTCCTCGAGGCTGAGCTCGGCACGCCGGTGCAGGATGCGGCTCAGGCGCTCGACCGCAGGTCGAAGGCGCATGATCTCGCGCTCCAGGCGCGCTCTCAGTCCCGGGGCGACGGACATCAGCGATCGAGGAAGGATGGGCCGGAGTGACTCGTAAGCCGAATCCTGTTGCCGCCGTCGCCGGCGGCCGATGGTCATTCCTCTAACCGCGCGGTTACCCGCGCGGCCGGCGGCCCGGACCCAGGGGGCCCGGACCGCCAAGCGACCTACCCGGGAGCCATCGGGCGGGCCACCCGCACTCGCTCCCCTATTTGGCCTTGCTCCTTGCGGGGTTTACCAAGCTGCCCCGGTCACCCGGGGCACTGGTGGGCTCTTACCCCACCGTTTCACCCTTACCGGAACCGGAAACGGAGCCTCCGGTCCAGGCGGTTTGTTTTCTGTGGCACTTTCCTTCCCGTCACCGGGACTGGGTGTTACCCAGCGCAATGCCCTGTGGAGTTCGGACTTTCCTCTCCCCGGATGGAATCCGGGCAGCGACCATCCGCTTCACTCCGGCCCGGTGTCATCTTAGCAAAGGCGCGGATCGGGGCGCAACAACGCGTGCTACGATGACCTCCCGCGTCCAGGAGCCCGTTCGAGCATTCGGACCGGCACCCAGGAGAGGCACCGCATGTCAGCAGACATCACGCTCGACAGGGACGTCCCGAACAGTCTCGAGGCCGAACGCTCCGTGCTCGGCGCCATTCTCATCGAGAACACCGCGCTCAACCGCGCCCAGGAAATCCTGAAGGAAGCGGACTTCTACCGCGATCCGCACCGGAAGATCTTCAAGGTCATGAACGATCTGTCGGAGCGCACGACGGCCATCGACACGGTGACCATCAAGGAGGAGCTGTCGCGCGCCGGGGAGCTGGACGCGGTCGGAGGCCCGGCCTACATCGCCTCGCTGATCGACGGGGTCCCGAGATCCGCCAACGTCGAGTACTACGCACGCATCGTCAAGGAGAAGGCGGTGCTCCGGAGCCTCATCGAGGCCGGCGGCCGGATCGTGGCGTCGGCTTACGAGGCCAGCCACGAAGCGGACGTCATCCTGGACGATTCGGAGCGCCTGATTTTCCAGATCGCGCAGGACCGCCTGCGGGCCGGCTTCATCGCCATGAAGGCGATCGCCGACCAGAGCCTCAAGACCATCGAGCAGCTGGCCGAAAGGCGCGAGCTGGTGACCGGGTTGCCGACCGGGTACAAGCTGCTGAACGAGTACACCTCCGGCCTGCAGCCGGCCGACCTGATCATCCTGGCGGCGCGGCCGGGGATGGGCAAGACGTCCCTCGCGCTGAATATCGCGCAGAACGTCGCGATGCAGGCGGGGCGCAAGGTCGGGATCTTCTCACTGGAGATGACGCGCGAGCAGCTGTTCCTGAGGATGCTCACGGGGCTCGCCCGCATCGACAGCCATATGCTGCGCACCGGACGCCTGACGAAGGACCAGTGGAAGGAGCTGATCCAGGCCTTCGGCCAGCTCGCCACCGCGCCCGTCTGGATCGACGATTCGGCGGGGCTCACGGTCCTCGAGATGCGCGCCAAATGCCGGCGGCTGAAGCTGGAGCAGGGACTCGACATGGTCGTCATCGATTACATGCAGCTGATCCGGAGCCGCAGCCGATTCGAGAACCGCAACCAGGAAATGTCCGAGATCTCCCGCTCCCTGAAAGAGCTCGCGAAGGAGCTCAACGTGCCGGTGGTCGCCCTGTCGCAGCTGTCGCGCGCCCCCGAGCAGCGCGGCGAGCGCGGCCGGCCCCAGCTGTCGGATCTGCGCGAATCGGGCGCCATCGAGCAGGATGCCGACGTGGTCCTCCTGCTCTACCGCGAAGAGCTCTACAAGCCGACCGAGGAGAACCGGGGCATCGCGACCCTCATCATGGCCAAGCAGCGCAACGGACCGACGGGCGAGTTCAACATGGCCTTCCTCCGCCAGTACACGCGCTTCGAGGAGCTGGAGCAGCAGGGCGGGTGATGCCTCTCCTCGACCCGTACCGTCCCACCTGGGCCGAGATCGATCTCCAGGCCCTGTCCGCAAACCTCCGCGCCATCAGGGCCCGCGTCGGGACCCGTCCGATCCTGGCGGTCGTCAAGGCGAACGCTTACGGCCACGGCGCCGCCGGCGTGGCGCGGGCCCTCGAGAAGGACGGGGTCGAGAGCCTGGGGGTGGCGCTTCCCGAGGAAGGGATCGAGCTGCGGCGGGCGGGCGTCACCAGGCCGATCCTGGTCCTGGGGGGCTTCACCCCGGAGCAGGCGGACGCGATCCTGCAGCACGATCTGGTGCCGGCGATCTTCCGCCCCGATCAGGTGGGGGCCCTGTCCCGCGCCGCCTCCGCGCGCGGTGTCGAGGCAGCCGTGCACCTCAAGGTGGACACCGGGATGGGCCGCCTCGGCGTTCCGCCGGGGGACGTGCCGGAGTTCGCCTCCGTCCTGTCGGGGGCCCGCTCGATCCGGGTCACCGGCGCCTTCTCGCACCTCGCCGTGGCGGACGATCCGACCGACGCCTTCACCCGCCGTCAGATCGAGCTGTTCCGGGAATGCGTCGAGGCGGCGCGCGAGCGCGGATTGCGGCCGGGCGAGATCCACCTGGCGAACAGCGCGGCGATCCTGGACCACCCCCCGGCCTGGCTGAGCCTGGTGCGCCCGGGCCTCGTTCTCTACGGGTACCCCCCATCGACGAACGTGACGCCGCTCGAGGTGAGTCCGGTCCTGTCGCTGAAGACCCGTATCATCTATCTTAAAGAGGTTGCGCCGGGCACCAGCCTGGGGTACGGCCGCACCTTCGTCGCGGCCCGCCCTACCCGGGTGGCTTCGCTGGCGCTGGGCTACGATGACGGCCTGCCCCGCCTGGCGTCGAACCGGGGGCACGTCCTCCTGCGCGGGCGGCCGGCGCCCATCGTGGGCCGGATCAGCATGGACCTGACGACCGTGGACGTGACCGAAATTCCGGGAGCGACCCTCGGCGACGAGGTCACGGTCATCGGCACGTCCGGAGGGGAGAGACTCGGGGCCGATCGGATCGCCGCCTGGGCCGACACCATCCCCTGGGAGGTCCTGTGCGGCATCGGTTCCCGCGTACCCCGCCTGTTCGTCCGCGGCACGGAGCGGGACGTCGCCTCGCGCTTCGCCCTTCCGTAGCGTCCCTTCCGGATCCATGAACCGGCCCGGAGCCGGTCCGGGCAGTCGGCCGGTTCCCGGGAGCTTCTCCTAGTTTCCGTCGCGGCAAAACGCTATCATGTGCCAGTGCGCGTCCTCATGCCGTAACCCGATTCGTTGTGCGGCCCGTCCATGGGCTGTGTCGAGGTGAATGCGGTGGGCACATTCGTACTCAGGATCATCCTGGTCATCCTTTCCGTCCTGTTCGGCAGTCAGGTCCGGCCCATCACCCTGTCCCCTCTCGATCTGACCGGCCTGGTCATCGGGGCCGGCGTGGCCGGCCTGATCCTGGCGCTCGAGTATTTCCTGCGTGGACTGGAGATGAACTCCCTGCTGGGCGGGCTTGCCGGCCTGCTCATCGGCGGTGCGGCGGCGGGGGTCGTGGTCGCGCTTCTGCCTCTCGACCTCTTCGCCCCGGCGCCGCCGCTGGCGATCAAGGGGTTCGTGTTCCTGGTGTTCGGATACACCGGCATGGCGATCGGGGCGGCGCGCGGCGAGAGCTTCACCCTGTCCAGCCTGCGCGCGGCCTGGGCCGAGGGGGGCCAGAAGCAGAACTACAAGATTCTCGACACCAGCGTCATCATCGACGGCCGGATCGCCGACGTCTGCGAAACCGGGTTCCTGGACGGGACCCTGGTCGCGCCGCAGTTCGTCCTCAGGGAGCTGCAGTACATCGCCGACTCCCAGGACTCGCTCAAGCGCAACCGCGGGCGGAAGGGGCTCGACATCCTGCAACGCATCAAGAAGGGCCCGGACGTGAAGGTCGTCATCTCCGAAGCCGATTTCCCCGACATCAAGGATGTCGACATGAAGCTGATCGAGCTGGCCAAGCAGCTCGGTGGCAAGATCATCACCAATGACTTCAACCTCAACAAGGTCGCCGAATTGCGCGGCGTCCAGGTGCTGAACATCAATTCGCTCGCCAACTCCCTGAAGCCGGTCGTCCTTCCCGGAGAGGCGATGAAGGTGTTCATCCTGAAGGAGGGGAAGGAGCCGAACCAGGGCGTGGGCTACCTGGACGACGGCACCATGGTGGTGGTGGACAACGCCAAGCGTCACATCGGCAGGAACATCGAAATCACGGTGACCTCGGTCCTGCAGACGACCGCCGGGAAGATGTTCTTCGGCAAGTCGGAGGCCGGCGACGAGGCGACCCCCATCGAGCACCGCCCGCGGAGGACCGGCGCTTGATGCGGGCGGCCTCCCTCCCGCTGCTCCTCGTGCTGACGGCGGGGCCGGCGCCGCTCGCCGGCGAGCCTGCCGCCACGACGCCGCACGGATACATCATCATGCCGTTCGAGAACTCGTCGGAGGATCGCTCGCTGGAATGGCTGTCCTCGGGGCTGGCGCACACCCTGGGAGAGTATCTGCTCGGGTTCGGCCAGAGGGTCATGGACGACGAGGATCGGTCGGTCCTCCTGGAGGGAAGCGGCATCCCCGAGGGGGCCCCCCTGGCCCTCGCGAGCGCCCTCGAGCTGGGACGCAAGACCGTGGCGCGACCGGCGGGGGTGAGAATCGACCGGCTCGTCCTGGGCCGTTTCAACGTCGACAACGGCGACATCACCCTGGCCGCGCGCTCGATCGATATCCGGAAGGAAAAGGCGCGCCCCTGGCTGTCGCGCACGGGCCGCCTCAAGGACCTGCTCGCCGTGCATCGCAACCTGGCCCTGGCGCTGGCGAAGGACGAGAACCTGGAGGTCTCCGAGGGCCGTGCCGAGCTTCTGCGCAAGCAGTCGGAGGACGCTCCCCTGCTCGCGTTCGACACCTACAGCCGGGCCATGGCCGAGAGCGACTCGAAGAAACGCCTGCAGCTCCTGCGCAGGGCCCTGCAGCAGTTCCCTGGCTATCCGAAGGCGGCCTATCAGGCCGGGTCCCTCCTCGCCCGCGAAGAGCGCTGGGAGGAGGCGGCCTCGGTCCTGGCACAGGCCTCCTCGGACCCTTTCCCGTACGAGTCCGACTTCCACCTGCTTGCGGCCCTGGTAGCCTTGAAGCGCAAGGACCCCCAAGGGGCGGTGGCGGAGGCGAAGCGCGCCCTCGCGATGGGTGACACGGCGCGCGGGCACCTGCTGCTCGGCAGGGCCCTGCAGGCGACCGGCGACGCCGCGGGAGCGCAGGCCGAGATGGGCAAGGCGCAGTCGTCCGATCCGACCGGCGCCGACCTCGACGACCTGCGCCGGGTGCTCGACGAAGGGAAGAACCCCCGGAGGAGTCCTTGAGCCCGCCGTCCGACCTCGAGATCGCCCGCCAGGCCAAGCTGCAGCGAATCGAGAGCATCGCGGAATCGCTCGGCATCCTGCCCGACGAGCTGGAGCCGTACGGCCGCTACAAGGCCAAGATTTCGCTGTCGGCCCTCGAGCGCCTGAAGTCCCGGCCCACCGGGCGCTACATCTGCGTCACCGGGATCAATCCGACGCCCCTCGGCGAGGGCAAGACGGTGGTCACCATCGGCCTCGCCCAGGCGCTCCGGCGTCTCGGGCGTCGCGCCCTCAGCACCCTGCGGCAGCCGTCGATGGGCCCGGTCTTCGGGATCAAGGGGGGTGCGACCGGTGGCGGTTATTCGCAGGTCGTGCCGATGGAGGAGATCAACCTGCACTTCACGGGCGATTTCCACGCCGTGGCCGCAGCCCACAATCTCCTGGCCGCCCTGATCGACAATCATCTGCACCACGGCAACCGGCTCGGCCTCGCTCCGGAGGCGATTCTCTGGCGCCGCAGCCTCGATCTCAACGATCGGGCCCTGCGCCGCATCCGCGTCGGGCTGGGCGGCGGCGCCAACGGCGTGGAGCGCGAGAGTGGCTACGACATCACCGCCGCGTCCGAGGTCATGGCGATCCTGTCCCTCTCCAAGGATCCGCGCGACCTGAAGGAGCGCCTGGCGCGGATCCTGATCGGGGTGGACAGCGAGGGAAACGGTGTGAGCGCGGGGGCGCTCGGGGCGCAGGGTTCGATGGCGGCCATTCTCAAGGACGCGATCAAGCCCAATCTGGTTCAGAACCTCGAGGGCGGGGGGACCCTGATCCACTGCGGACCCTTCGCCAACGTGGCCCACGGCAATAACTCCGTCCTGGCCGACCTGATGGCCCTGAAGCTCGCCGACTTCGTCGTCACGGAGAGCGGCTTCGGCTCCGAGATGGGGGCCGAGAAGCTGTTCGACATCAAGTGTCCGGCGGCCGGTCTCGTCCCCTCGGCCGCGGTCATCGTCTGCTCGGTGCGCGCCCTCAAGCTGCACGGCGGCGTGACGATCAGCGGCAGGAACACCTCGTCCCTGAGCCGGCCGGACCCGGCCGCGGTGGGCCGCGGCTGCGAGAACCTGCGCAAGCACATCGAGAACGTGCGCACCTTCGGGCTGCCCGCCGTCGTCGCCGTGAACCGGTTCGACAGCGACACCCAGGCCGAGATCGACGAAGTGCTGGGGCGGGCGCGTGCCTCGGGCGCCTTCGCAGCCGTGCCCGCGACCGTCTGGGCACACGGCGGCGAGGGGGGCCTCGAGCTGGCGCAGGCGGTGATCAAGGCCGCCGAATCGGGCGGTCGATTCCGTCGCCTCTACACGCCCGAGATGTCGATCGAGGAGAAGATCGAGACGATTGCACGGACGATCTACGGCGCCTCCGGAGTCACGTACACCGACAAGGCGAAGGACCGGATCGAGTTCTGCCGGCGACAGGGGCTGGGCCACGTCCCGATCTGCATGGCCAAGACCCCCCTGTCCCTCTCGCACGATCCGACGCTCAAGGGGAGGCCCGAGGGCTTCGTGCTGCCGGTCACCGATGTCCGCGCCTCGGCCGGCGCGGGATACGTCTACCCTCTCATCGGCAGCATCATGACCATGCCGGGGCTGCCGACAGTGCCGGCCGCCATGCAGATCGATCTGGACGATCAGGGACAGGTGACGGGGCTCTCCTGAGGCCCCTGGGGGGCCTTGACGACCCATGCGTTTGGTGGTATTAACTGACCAGGTGCGAGTTCCATCAGAAGGGGGTGGCGCGTGAATAGAGTAGCGCGTTCAGCTGTGGTACTCCTGGCCGCCGTCGTCGCAGCGGCCATGCTTCCCGGCGGCCAGGCGGGCGCCGATGAAGAGAAGGTCGTGGTCTCGCGCCCGGGAACCGTCTTCCACAAGGCAGGAAGCTCCGATATTCGCGGGCGTGGAGTCGAGAAGGGCCTGGATGCGGCCATGGCGGCGGGTTACCAGCCCTGCCGCATCTGTTACGCGAAAGAGGCCGCAGCTTCCCGGCTGGTCGGTGCGTCAACGGGCACGGCGGCAGTCATCGGCACCGCAGGGAACGCCAATGGCCATCCCGCCCCCGCATCAGCCCAGCCGCAGGGGCTGCAGGTCGGTACCCTCTTCGGCTACAAGTCCCTGGAGGGTGAAGTGAGGGATCCCTACGAAGACCTTCGCACCATCAGGACTCCGTCCAAGGAGCAGGGCGCGTACGGGGAGGACAGCTACTACCCGCGCAAGGGCCCCTACTGAGACCCTGAAAACTTCGTTCTGTGATTCGGAAGGGGCCTGCTCCGGCAGACCCTTTTTTTCGCCCGTGGCGGGCCGGAATGAGCGCTTCGATCAGGTCCGCAGGCGGCGGGTGTAACGCGCCACCAGGAACGCGTCGTACGTGCTGATAAACCAGGACAGCGCCGTCACGAACAGGATTCCCATCCCCACCTTGATCGCCTTGCTCAGCAGGATCTGCTGCGGCTCGATGTCCGCCAGGATGCGGAAGAACGGCGAGAGCCGGTACAGGACCACCAGGTAGGCCTGCAGGAAGAAGGAAAACAGGAAGAAGACCGCCTTCCCGAGCTGGCCATTGAGCAGCTGGCCCCATCCGGGGACGCAGAGGGATGCCAGCCCCGAGACGAGCGGCCGATGCAGCCCGTCGAACCGCCCGCCGCGTGCCTCCGCCCCCCGGTAGGCCTGCGCGACGTTGTAGATCAGGAAGAAGATCACGCAGAAGTCGATGGACGAGGCGTACAGCATCAGCTCCCACTCGCTCACGAAGAAGAGGTGCGCGAACGTCTTGATCCGCTCCCAGGTCATGTAGAGCAGGTAGTGGAATGCCAGGATCATCAGCTCGCACAGCAGGAACAGGGCCGCCAGCCTGCCGTCGCCGTTGTAGAGCTGCCCCAGCCCCCAGACGAACAGCGACAGAGTCGACGCAGCCGCCGGGCTCTTGCGGGACCGGCCCCGGACCGCGACTGGTCGATCGGCCATCGTCTCCTCGACCGCTTCGGATCGTTCGGCCGCACGCGTGGCCTTGCTGGCGGCAACGGCGCGCGGTCCGCCCCCCTTCCCCTTTCCGGAGGGCTTGAGGATGTCCTCTTCTGTGATCACGAAGACTTCGTCCTGGTTGATCATCTCTCTCTTCCCTCCGGCGTCCCCGGACGAATCATATGCACAGACCTAACGTGGTCCGTCCGGTGGAGCGGTGCAACCCCTGGAGATCGAGCAAGGGACGTACCAGAACGTGTCCACTATCCAGGATTCTCCTAAGTGCCTATGACAATGAAGTTTACGACGCGCGAAGAGGGGAAGCGTCGAATCTTCCGGCGCAGGCAGGCGGGCGGCCGTGGCAAAAACAGTAAGGATGATTGCGATCCCGTAACCGAGGTTCCTAGCTCAGCCGTGTGTCCGGCCGACGAGGCCCGCCAGGGCGCGGAGGTCGGCGACCAGCGCCGCGAATTGATCGGGAAGAATGGCCTGGGGTCCGTCCGACAGCGCCCTGGCCGGGTCGTCGTGGACCTCGACCATGACCCCGTCGGCCCCCACCGCGATGGCGGCCCGCGCCAGAGGCACGACCTTGTCCCGCCGTCCCGTCCCATGGCTCGGATCGACCAGGATCGGCAGGTGGCTGAGATGCTTCACGGACGGGACGATGGCCAGATCCAGGGTGTTGCGCGAATGATCGGCGAACGTGCGGACGCCGCGCTCGCAGAGGAACACCTGGTAATTCCCTTCCGACACGATGTATTCGGCCGCCATCAGGAACTCGTCCAGCGTGGCCGACAGCCCGCGCTTCAGGAAGACCGGGAGCTTCGATTTGCCGGCGCGCTTCAGGAGCGAGAAATTCTGCATGTTGCGCGCCCCGATCTGCACCGCGTCGGCGTAGTCCTCCACCATCGCCATCGAGTCCTCGTCGACCGCCTCGGTGACGATCGGCAGGCCCGTCTCCTGCCGCACCCGGGCCAGGATCTTCAGTCCTTCGAGACCGAGCCCCTGGAACGAATACGGTGAGGTACGCGGCTTGAAGGCGCCCGCCCGGAACAGGTCCGCTCCGGCCGAGGCCACCTGACGGGCGATCGCAAGCGTTCTCTCCTCGGTCTCGACCGCGCAGGGGCCGGCGATGATCGTCAGGCGCGGGCCGCCGACCGGCCGGCCGCCGACCTGGATGACACTGCCTGAGGCCTTGACCTCCCGGCTCACGAGCTTGTACGGCTTGGTGACCCGGATGGCCTGTTGAACCCCGGACAGGATCTCGAACTCGGCGGGATCGAGGGGCCCATGGTTCCCCGTGATCCCGATGGCGGTGCGCTCGGCGCCCGGAATGGGATGGGCGCGCAGCCCGAGCGACTGGATCCGGTCGATCACACCCCGGATCTGCTCCTCGGTCGCCAGCGATTCCATGACGATCAGCATGCAATACCTCACCTGGAAAGTGCCGGATGATACGCCGCCCGGCCCCTCCACCGCAACCGGAAGTAGTCTGTTCAGTTGACAATAGCGCGCACCGACCCGTATACTCTCGCCTTCTCATGGCAACCCACGAAGCGCCCGACGCGGCGCCTCTATGGGCTTTCAGGTGAAGGCGCGTAGCTCAGGGGGAGAGCGCTACCTTGACACGGTAGAAGTCAGCGGTTCAAATCCGCTCGCGCCTACCATTCCCGCCTCCGATCACGATACCCTCTGCCCGGACGGCTCCAGGTGACGGACGGGACGCCGCGGTTGAAAGGACTGAGCACTTTGGAGACGTTCGAGGTCGTCATGCCGGACGGCGCGGTCCGCGCATTTCCGCGCGGCACGACGCTCTCCACCATCGCCGAGTCGGTCGACCCGACCCTGGCGAGGCGCGCCATCGCGGTGGTTGTGGACGGTGTCGAGAAGGACATCTATGGACCGCTGGATCGGGGCGGCCGGGTCGAGTTCATCACCCCGGACTCCCCTCGCGCGCTCCAGGTCTACCGTCACACGACGTCGCACCTCCTGGCGAATGCGGTCAAGGACCTGTTCCCGGAGGTCAAGATCGGCATCGGCCCGGCCACCGAGGAGGGGTTCTTCTACGATTTCGAGCGCGGGGAGCCGTTCACCCCGGAGGACCTCGAGCGGATCGAGGCCCGCATGCGCGAGATCAAGGGGAAGGACTTCCCGATCCGGCGCATCGAGCAGCCCAAGGAGGAGGCGCTCGCCTACTTCCGCCGGCTCGGCGACAACCTGAAGGTCGAGCTGATCGCCGAGAAGGGGGGCCCGATCGTCTCCTGCTACCGCCAGAACGATTTCATGGATTTCTGCACCGGTCCCCACCTGCCCTCGACAGGCCGGATCGGCGCGTTCAAGCTCCTGTCGGTGGCCGGCGCCTACTGGAAGGGCTCCGAGGACAACCAGCAGCTGCAACGTATCTACGGGACCGCCTTCCCGACCGAGGAGCAGCTCGAAATTTACCTAAAGACCCTCGAAGAGGCGAAGAAGCGCGACCATCGCAAGCTGGGGCCGGCGCTCGATTTGTTCAGCGTCGAGGAGACCGCGGGGCCCGGGCTCATCTTCTGGCATCCGAACGGGACCATCGTGCGCCAGGTGATGGAGGACTTCTGGAAGGAGGAGCACCGCCGGTCCGGCTACCAGCTCGTCACCACGCCCCACATCGCGCGCGACGAGCTCTGGCGGCAGTCCGGGCACCTCGAGTTCTACAAGGACAACATGTACACCTTCGAGATCGAGAAGGCGGGCTACGTCATCAAGCCGATGAACTGCCCGGGCCACTCCCTGATCTACAAGTCGCGCCTCCGGTCCTACCGCGAGCTGCCGATCCGCTACGCCGAGCTGGGCACCGTCTACCGCTACGAGCGATCCGGCGTGCTGCACGGCATGATGCGGGTGCGCGGCTTCACCCAGGACGACGCCCACATCTACTGCACCCGCGACCAGATCCTCGACGAGATCAAGGGGGTCCTCGACCTGGTCATCACGTTTTTGAAGACCTTCGGCTACGATCGCTACGAAGTCGACCTGTCAGTGCGCGATCCGGCGCACGCGGAGAAGTACGCCGGCGACGACGACGGCTGGACGATGGCGGAGGACGCCCTGGTGAAGGCGCTCCAGTCGCGCGGCCTGACCTACACGCGCCGGGAGGGGGAGGCGGTCTTTTACGGGCCGAAAATCGACGTGCGGATGTTCGACGCGATCGGCCGGCCCTGGCAGGGGCCGACGGTGCAGTTCGATTTCAACCTGCCGCAGAGGCTCGGGATCCAGTACGTCGCGCCGGACGGCTCTCAGACGCCGGTCGTCATGGTGCACCGGGCGATCTACGGGTCCCTCGAGCGCTTCGTGGGTGGGCTGGTCGAGCACTATGCAGGCGCCTTCCCCGTCTGGCTGGCGCCGGTGCAGGCGGTTGTCATGCCGATCACCGACCGCATCCGGGAGTACGCCCGCGAGGCGCAGGCGATGCTTCTCACGGCCGGGCTGCGCTGCGACCTCGACGACCGGAGCGAGAAGATCGGGGCCAAGATCCGGGACGCCCAGCTGAAGAAGATCCCCTTCATGCTGGTCGCCGGCGACCGCGAGGCGCAGGCGCGCACCGTGTCGGTGCGCAGCCGCAGGGAGGGTGACCTCGGACCGATGGGCCTCGAGGCCATCCGCGACAGGATCGTCCAAATGAACGCCGGTCGGGTCGCGGGGCCCTAGGCTCCGGGAGCCCCGGGAGACGTCGACACACACGTTGCCCCTCGTGGACGGGGGCGGGAGGTAAGACGCCATCGACAAGAAGCTAAGGGTCAACGAGAAGATTCGGGCCCGCGAGATCCGCGTCATCGGGCAGGACGGAGCGCAGCTCGGGATCATGTCCCCGGAGCAGGCCCTGCGCTCGGCGCAAGAGAGCGGGCTGGATCTGGTGGAGGTTTCTCCCGACGCCGTTCCGCCGGTCTGCCGCATCCTCGACTACGGCAAGTACCGCTACCAGCTCAACAAGAAGGCCCAGGAGGCGAAGAAGAAGCAGAAGGTCATCCAGGTCAAGGAGGTGAAGTTCCGCCCCAAGACCGACGAGCACGACTACGAGTTCAAGCGCAACAACATCATCCGCTTCCTCTCCAAGGGGAAGAAGGTGAAGGCCACCGTGATCTTTCGCGGCCGGGAGAACATGCACCGGGACATCGGCTACAGGATTCTCGGCCGGCTCAAAGGAGAAATCACCGAGTACGGCGTGGTGGAGACCGAGCCGCGCCAGGAAGGGCCGTTCCTCGACATGATCCTGGCGCCGAAGAAATGGTCCGGTCAGGGGCCGGCCCCCGCCGCATCAGGCGGCCAGGCGGACAAGGCCGCGCCCACACGCCGCGGACCTTAGGAGACGTTCGATGCCGAAAATGAAGACCAAGAAGTCCGCCGCCAAGCGGTTTCGCGTGTCGGCGACCGGAGTCGTGAAGCGCAGCCGCGCCTTCAAGCGCCACATCCTGACGTCCAAGACCACCAAGAGGAAGCGGCACCTCGACATGGAAACCTCAGTCAGCAAGGCGGACTCGCGACGGATGCGCGATATGCTTCCGTACGGCCGCCCTTAGGAGACAGCTCCCGTGCCACGAGTCAAGAGAGGAACCAAGAGACGCCATCGACGCAAGAAGATGCTCAAGCTGGCGAAGGGGTACTACACCGGCAAGAGCAAGCTCTACCGCGCGGCCAAGGAGGCGATCGAGAAATCGCTGGGATACGCCTACCGGGATCGCCGGGCCAAGAAGCGCGATTTCCGGAGCCTGTGGATCATCCGGATCAACGCGGCCGCGCGCCAGAACGAGCTGTCCTACAGCCGCATGATGTCCGGGCTGGCCAAGGCGGGAGTGACCCTGGATAGAAAGATGCTCGCGGAGCTGGCGGTGAGCGATCCGGCCGCCTTCTCCGCCCTGGCGCAGACCGCCAAGACCGCGCTCGGAACGGCCTGAAACGGACGGCCTTCCCATCCATGACGGGCGCCGCATGCCCCGGTGCCCGGCGAGGGGTCCCGCGTGCACAGCCGCGTCCAGGAGATCCGGCAGCGATTCGATCGGGATGTGGCCGGGGCCAGGGACGCCGCGGCGCTGGACGAAGTGCGCACCCGCTATCTGGGGAGACGCGCCGGCCTCCTGACCGCCCTCCTGCGCGATCTCCGCGACGCTCCCCCCGCGGAGCGGGCCGCCCTCGGCAAGGCGGTCAACGAGCTCAAGGCGCATGTCGAAGCGGGACTCGAGTCCGCCCGGGGCAGCGTCGCGACGGCCGGCACGGGGGCCGAGCCGATCGATCTGACCCTCCCGGGGCGGGCCCAGCGTCCCGGCGCGGCGCACCCGATCACCCAGGTGCGCGCCCTGATCGAGGAGATATTCCTTGAGATGGGGTACACGCTCGAGACCGGCCCCGAGGTCGAGACCGACTTCTACAATTTCGAGGCCCTGAACATCCCGCCGCACCACCCCGCGCGCGACATGCAGGACACGTTCTACGTGGAGGGCGGGCTCCTGCTGCGCACCCACACCTCCCCGGTCCAGATCCGCACGATGCAGAAGCGGCGCCCCCCGATCAAGATGGTGGCGCTCGGCAAGGTGTTCCGGCGCGACTCGGACGTCACGCACTCCCCCGTCTTCCATCAGGTCGAGGGCCTCGTGGTCGGCGAGGGGATCGCCTTCGCGCATCTCAAGGGAACGCTCGAGCACTTCTGCCGCCGGGTGTTCGGGCGGGAGCTGAAGCTGCGGCTGCGCCCCTCGTACTTCCCGTTCGTCGAGCCCGGCGCCGAATACGACATCTCCTGCATTTTCTGCGGCGGCTCGGGCTGCGGCCGGTGCAAGGGGACGGGCTTCATCGAGATGGGAGGCGCCGGCATGGTGCACCCGGCCGTGTTCGAGAAGGTGGGGTACGACCCGGAGCGTTACACCGGCTTCGCCTTCGGGCTCGGCATCGAGCGCATCGCCATGCTGAAGCACGGCATCGACGACATCCGGCTTCTGTACGAGAACGACGTGAGGTTCCTGCAGCAGTTCCCCGGATGATCACGGGGCGCGGGGAGAGATTGTGAGATTCAGCCATGCCTGGCTGTCGTCGTACCTCGGCACCGCCGAAGAACCGGCGAAGGTCGGCGAGCGCCTGACCGACGCCGGGATACCCCTCGACGGCATCGAGCGGCGCGGTGACGACAGCCTGTACGACTTCGACATCTTCACCAACCGGCCCGACTGCATGAACCACCTCGGCCTGGCGCGGGAGTATGCCGCCCTCACCGGGACGGCCCTCCGCCCTCCCGCGGCCCCCATCCCTCCTGGCGGCAGGCCGACCCGGGACTCCGCCTCGGTCACGATCGAGGCGCCCGATCTGTGCGCCCGCTATGCCGCCCGCTGCGTCCTGGGCGTGCGCGTCGGCCCTTCCCCCGACTGGCTCCGCCGCAGGCTGGAGGCGATCGGACAGCGATCGATCAACAACGTGGTGGACGCGACCAATTTCGTCCTGTGGGAGCTCGGACACCCTCTTCATCCCTTCGATCTCGATCGTCTCGACGGACGAGCCATCGTGGTGCGGCGGGCGCGCGCCGGCGAGACGCTGCGCACCCTCGACGGGATCGATCGCCTTTTGACCCCCGAAATGCTGGTGATCGCCGACGCGTCGAAGCCGGTGGCCCTGGCGGGGATCATGGGGGGCGAGGCGAGCGAGATCGGGGAGCGCACCGTCAACGTCCTTCTGGAGAGCGCCTGGTTCGAGCCGGTCCCGGTGCGCCGCGCGGCGCGTGCCCTCGGCCTGCGCACCGATGCGTCGCACCGCTTCGAGCGCGGCGCCGATCTCGAGGGGGTCGTCCCGGCGCTGGACCGCGCCGCGCACCTCATCCAGCAGGTCGCCGGCGGAAGCGTCACCGCGCCGCCGCTGGACGTGTGCCCGAGGCCGCACGGGGATCGCATCGTACGATTCCGTCCCTCCCGAGCCCGGAGCCTTCTCGGTTTCGCGCTCGAGGATGATTTCATGCGACTGGCCCTGAGCCGCCTGGGCTTCGTGGTCGAGAACAGCAAGGACGAGGCCTGGAGCGTCGCCGTTCCTTCGTTCCGCCGGGACGTCGAGCGCGAGGTCGACCTGATCGAGGAGGTCGCTCGGCTGCGCGGGTACGGCGCCATTCCTGCGGCGCTGCCGCTCCTTCCGGGAACGGAGGACCGCCGCAGCCCTGCCGACAGGACGAACCTCACGGCCTGCCGGGCGATGCAATCCGCGGGTTTCAGCGAGGCGGTCAACTACGCGATGGTCGGGCAGGACGACTGCCTGGAGTTCGCGGACGATCCTGGCCGGCCGCTGGCGCTGACCAACCCGCTGCAGTCGAACGCCTCCTTCCTGCGCACCAGCCTGCTGCCGGGGCTCCTGCGAAATACCGCCCACAACCTGAATCACGGGATCCCCTCCATTCACCTGTTCGAGACCGGCACGGTGTTCCTGCCCGCCTCCCCGCTGCCGCGGGAGCGACGGCGTCTGGGATTCGTCCTGGCCGGGCGCGGAGTACCGACCCACTGGAGCCTGCCGCGCCGCTTCGTCGACCTGTACGATGCCCGGGGCGCGGTCGAGATCGTCGCTGACCTGGCGGGAGTTTCCCCTCTGGCCTTTTCTTCGGATAGAATCCCCTTTCTGGAGGCGGGGCGCGCGCTGCGCGTGGCTGGAGGCGCGCGGCCTCTGGGGTGGGTCGGCGAGATTCGGCGACCGGTCCTGGCACGCCACGGTATCGAAGTGCAGGTGTTCGGCGGGGAGATCGACCTGGACGATCTCGCGGCGGGTGGCGGGCGCGTGCGCACCTACCGGCCGCTGCCGAAGTACCCCGCGGCACGGCGGGACCTGGCGATCGTCGCCGCCCCGGGGACCACGTTCGCGGCGATCGAAGGGGCGGTGCGCCGTGCGAGCCGCCTGCCGATCGCCGAGGTGCAGGTGTTCGACGTCTATCGGGGGCCGGGAGTCCCCGCCGGGTGCACCAGCCTGGCGGTCCAGATCGTGTTCCAGCACCCGGAACGGACCCTGACGGCGGAGGAAGTGCAGGAGAGCGTCGAGTCGATCACGGCCACCCTGGGTCGCGAGCTGGGAGCGAGGCTGCGCGGCATGGAGACACCATGAACCCGAACCGGACGGGACGGGCGGAGGTGAGGATGGAATCGAAGCGCGTCGTGGTGGATCTCCAGCAGCTCGATCTGCTGGAGAGCAAGATCGTCAAGGCCACCGAGCTCATCCGCGCCCTGCGCAAGGAAAGGGACCAGGCGCAGACCAGGGTGAAGGACCTCGAAAAATCGCTGGCCGCCGCCCAGGCGCAGATCGCCGCCTCGGAGAAAGGCAAGGACGATCTGCGCGAGCTCGCGGAGCAGGTCGATGTCCTGCGCGAGGAGCGCCAGGCCATCCGTGGCCGGGTCAGCCAGATGCTGGAGATGATGAGCGCCCTGGAGGATGGTGGAGGCGAGGCGAGGCGGGATCACTAGGCGCCGGCAGGAGGCACGCCCATGGAACGGACCGACAGCCATCTGGTGCAGGTGGAGATCTACGGGCAGTCCTACAATCTCCGCGGGGAGGGCGCGTCCGGCTACATCCAGGACTTGGCCTCGTACGTCGATCGCAAGATGCGCGAGGTCAGTGACGCCACCGCGACCGTGGACTCGCTCAAGGTCGCGATCCTGGCGGCCCTGAACATCGCCGACGAATCGCGGCGCGGCCGCGGCCCGGACCCGGCCGTCATGAAGGGCGGGCCGGATCGCGTGGCGCGCCTGATCGACATGCTCGAGCGAAGTTTCGCGGAAGCGTGACCCGGCAAGGCCCGGGCGGGTCTTGACGCGCAGGAATCGCGGGCGTAGCATGCGGTCGCCCTGCGCGGTGCGTGTTGGAGAGGTACTTTTGAGCCAACACTATTTGAACGGGACCCCAGGTCCGTTCGCGGTGAGCGCCCTCCTCGGCGGGGGTGCCTGAAGCGGACGGCAGGGGTTCCACGGTGGATCACCGGGTTCAAATAGTCTCCCTCCTCACGGCCAAGCGGGGCATTCTCGTGTTGTGAGCCCGCGCAGGTTCCGGCCCCGCCCCGTCCCGACCGGTCCCCCTTTCGCCCGTTGCGAACGCCCGAAGGGAAACGCGCATGACGTACGTCCTGATCGCTCTCCTGGTACTGGGGCTCGCCGCCGCGGCCTTGGTGGCCTTGCGGGTCACGGTCCGCCGACTGCGCGCGGACGCCGAGCGGCGCGCCGCCGATCTGCTGGCCGACGTCGACCGGCGCGCCCAGACACGCCTCAGGGAGGCCGAGCTGGAGGCCGCGGAGAAGACGAGCGCCGCCGAGTCGAGCTTCGAGACCCAGGCGCGCAAGAAGCGCGAGGAGCTGCAGAGACTGGATGAGCGGCTCAAGGAGCAGGAGCGTAACCTCGAGCGCAAGCTCCTGCTCCTCGGACAGAAGCAGCAGGAGCTGGACGAGCGTGAGGCCGGGACGCGCCAGAAGGAGGAGCGTCTGGCCGCCGCCGAGAAGGAGGTCCAGGCGCTGCTTCTGGATCGCCGGCAGAAGCTGGAACGAATCGCCGGCCTCACGGCGCACGACGCCCGCAGGGAGATCCTGAAGGACATCGAAGCGGAGGCGCGGCAGGAGGCGGCCAATCTGGTCCGGCGCATCGAAGAGGACGCCCAGTCCGACGCCAATGCCCGCGCCCGGCGGATCGTGGCGGAGGCCATCCAGCGCCTGCCGACCGCGGACCTGGTCGACGGCGTCGTGACGGCGGTCCGGCTGCCGAGCGACGACATGAAAGGCCGGATCATCGGTCGCGAGGGGCGCAACATCCGCGCCATCGAGATGGCCACCGGAGTGGACGTGATCGTGGACGAGACGCCGCAATCGATCGTCCTGTCGAGCTTCGACCCATTCCGCCGCGCCGTGGCCCGGGTGGCCATCGAAAAGCTCATCGAGGACGGGCGCATCCACCCGGCGCGCATCGAGGAGGTGGTGGCCCGGGCGCGCGCCGAGATGGAGGAGGGCCTGCAGGCCCTCGGCGAGGGGGCGGCGTTCGAGCTGGGGATCACGGCGCTGCCCGAGCGCCTGCTGCGCCTGCTCGGCAGGCTCAAGTACCGCGTCGTCCTCGGCTACAACCTTCTCGATCACTCGATCGGCGTCGCCCGGCTGTCGACGCAGATGGCCTCGCTCCTCGGCGTCCTCCCGGACGTGCCGAAACGGGCCGGCCTCCTCCACGAGATCGGCCAGGTGGAGGAGAGCCGCGCCGACGTGCACCCCATCCTGGTGAGCGCCGACCTGGCCGCCCGGTTCGGGGAGGACCCCCGCGTGGTGCAGGCGATCCGGGCCCTCCACGGATCGGGCGCCGATCCGTCGATCGACGCCGCCATCCTGAGGGCGGCCGAGCGGGCCGTCGTCGCCCGTCCGGGCGAGAAGGACACCGGCCTGCAGGGGTTCATGGAGCGGATGCGGAGCCTGGAGGCGATCGCCTCGTCCTTCGACGGCGTCAGCCGCGCGTTCGTGATGCGATCCGGCAAGGAGGTGCGGGTCCTGGTCGAGGCCGGCACGGTCACGGACAGCGACGTGATCACGCTCTCGAAGGAGATCACCGCCCGCATCCAGAAAGAAGTGGAGTATCCCGGTTCCGTGAAGATCAGCGTCATTCGCGAGACCCGCGCGGTCGACTACGCGACCTGAGGCCTGAGGGCGATGCGCATGGCCATCATCGGAGACGTCAACGGCCGAGCCGGGAGGCAGGTCCTCGCCGCCGAGTTGCCGCGCCTGATCACCCGGCGACGCATCGACTACGTCGTGGCCAACGTCGAGAATGCCGCCGACGGGTTCGGGATCACGCCGGATCTCTGCGAGGAGATTCTCGCCGCGGGGGTCGATTGCATGACCTCCGGCAACCACATCTGGGACAAGTCCGAGATCCTCGAGTACCTCCCGGTGCAGCCGAAGCTTCTGCGGCCGCTCAACTATCCGGAAGGGGCGCCCGGGGCGGGCCTGCACCTCGGGGAGACCCCGGGTGGTGTACCGGTCGCGGTCATCAACCTGATGGGACGCGTGTTCATGCCGCCGTGCGACGACCCGTTCCCCTGCGTCGATCGGGCCCTCGCGGGCCTGAACGGCAGGGCGCGCATCGTCCTCGTCGACATGCACGCCGAGGCCACCTCCGAGAAACAGGCGATGGGGCACCATCTGGACGGACGCGCCACCGCCGTGGTCGGCACCCACACCCACGTGCAGACGGCCGATGAAGCGGTCCTGACCGGAGGCACCGCCTACATCACCGATCTCGGGATGACCGGGCCGTACGAGTCGATCATCGGCATCGAGAAGGGGCTGGCGCTGCGAAAGTTCCTGACCGGCATGCCGGTGCGATTCACCACGGCGAAGCGCGATCCGCGCCTGTGCGGCGTGCTGGTGGAGGCGGACCCGGCGACGGGCCGGGCCCTGTCGATCGAGCGTTTCCAGGTGCGGCCCGGATCGGGAGAGACGAGGCAGGACGATGCGCAACCTGTTTGATCCGCCCGACAAGCCGGGACCCGGGAGCGGCGCCGCAGCGGGCCGGCCGAGAGAGGAACGCCGCATCCTGACGGTCTCCGAGCTGAACCTCCTGACGCAGGAGATGCTCGAGGACGCCTTCTCCTGCGTGTGGGTGGAGGGCGAGATCAGCAACCTCCGCCGCTACCCTTCCGGTCACACGTACTTCACCCTGAAGGACGCCGACGCCCAGGTCGCCGCCGTCCTGTTCCGCGGCGCGTCCCAGTCCCTGCCGTTCCGGCCGGAGGATGGGCTCAAGATCCTGGCGCGCGGGACGATCAGCCTGTACGTTCCGCGCGGCACCTTTCAGATCATCGTGGACGCCATGGAGCCGGCCGGGCTGGGGGCGCTGCAGCTCGCCTTCGAGCAGCTCAAGGCGCGACTCCTCGAGGAAGGGCTGTTCGACGCCTCGCGGAAGCGGCCGCTGCCCGTCCTCCCCCGCCGGATCGGCATCGTGTCCTCTCCCGCCGGGGCGGCGCTGCGGGACATCCTCAAGGTGCTGTCGCGGCGTTTCGCCAACGTGGAGGTCGTGATCGCCCCGTCCCGCGTCCAGGGGGACGGGGCGTCGGCCGAGATTGTCGAGGCGATCCGGAGCCTCAACCGCCTCGGCGGGATCGACGTGATCATCCTGGCGCGCGGCGGCGGATCGCTGGAAGACCTCTGGCCATTCAACGAAGAGCGGGTCGCCCGGGCGATCGCCGCATCGGAGATCCCGGTCATCTCGGGCATCGGGCACGAGGTGGACGTCACCATCGCGGACCTGGTCGCCGACCTGCGCGCCCCGACCCCGTCGGCGGCCGCCGAGATGGTGGTCCGCTCCAAGCAGGATCTCCTGGAGCGCATCGGCGCGCTCCGCTCCCGCCTCCTCTCCGCGGCCCGGCTCCTGGTGGCCCGGGGTCGGCAGGACCTGGACGCGACCGGAGCCGCCCGGGCCGGGAGGGCGGTCGCCGACCTGCTGCGCGACCGGACGCTCGAACTCGACGATTTGACCGAGCGGCTGCGCGCGGGCCTCGAGCGCCGCACCACCGGCGCGAGGCACCGGCTGGCGCTCCTGGGCGAGCGGATGACGCCGGCCCGCCTCGCCGAGCGGCTCCTGCGCCGGAGCGCGGCCAGCCAGGGCCTCGCGCGCCTCCTGCGGACCTCGATCGCGGCCCGGATGCAACGCGCGCGGAACCAGGCCTCCGGCTATGCCGAGAGACTCCAGGCCCTCTCCCCGCTCGCGGTCCTGTCGCGCGGCTACACCGTGTGCCGCCTGGAGCCGGACGGCACGATACTGAAGGACAGCGCCGCGGTGCGCACCGGCGACGCGGTCCGGGTCTTGCTCCATCGCGGCAGCCTGGGGTGCGCGGTGACGGAGGTTTCCGCACATGGCGAAGTCCAAGTCAAGCGCTAGGCCGCCGGGATTCGAAGAGGCTCTGGCGCGCCTGGAGACAATCGTCAAGGGGCTCGAAGACGGCGACCTGCCGCTCGAGGAATCACTCCGGCTGTTCGAGGAAGGGGTGTCCCTCACCCGCCTGTGCGCCGCCCGCCTGGAGGAGGCGCAGAAGCGGATCGATCTCCTGACGCGGAACGACCAGGGGCTGCCGAAGCTGATCCCGTTCGATGCTCCCCCCGGCGAGGACGAGGACGGTCCCGGGGCACCATGAGGCTGCCCGCCAGGGTGCAGAGAGACCGCCGGCTGGTCGACGCGACGCTCCGGAGATTCCTGCCGCGTCCCGGGAGCGTGCCGGTGACGGTGCGGCGCGCCATGGCCTACTCCCTCTTCCCGGGGGGCAAGCGGCTGCGGCCGATCCTGGCGATCGCCGCCTGCCGGGCGCTCGGCGGACGGGTGCCGGACGTCCTGCCCATGGGCGCCGCGATCGAGATGATCCACACCTACTCGCTGATCCACGACGATCTGCCCGCGCTCGACAATGACGACCTGCGCCGCGGCCGCGCCACCAGCCACCGGGTATTCGGCGAGGCGATGGCGATCCTCGCGGGCGACGCCCTGCTGACCCACGCCTTCCAGGTCGCCGCCAGCCATCCTGCGGACGGACGTCTGGCGGCCCGCAAGGTGCGGGCCATGGCTCTCCTGGCGCGGGCGGCGGGGGTCACCGGGATGATCGGCGGCCAGGTCATGGACCTGGAGGCCGAGGGGCGCCCGTACTCCTTCACCGCGCTCGTGCGCATCCATCGGGGCAAGACCGGGGCCCTCATCAGCGCCGCGGTGCAGATCGGTGGCATCATGGCCGGCGGCGGGGCGGACGACGTGCGGGCCCTCTCCGGCTACGGCGATCACATCGGCCTGGCGTTCCAGATCATCGACGACATTCTCGATCGGGAGGGAAGCACCAATCGGCTGGGCAAGACGACAGGCAAGGACGCCCGCGCCCGAAAGGCGACCTACCCGGCGCTGCTCGGCACCGAGGCGTCCCGCCTCAAGGCCCGGGACGCCGCCCGCCGCGCCGAGACGGCGATCGCGAGGCTCGGACGTCGGGGCCGGCCCCTGGCCGCCCTGGCCCGTTTCATCGTCGATCGCGTGAGCTAGGAGGCTCCCAGATGATGGCGCGGCAGGGCGCGGGGCCCCGGGAGCGTCTCGACCGGCTTCTGGTCGCGCGCGGACTGGCTCCGAGCCGCGAGCGCGCCCAGGCCTTGATCATGGCCGGGGCGGTGCGCGTGGACGGCCGCCCCTCCGGAAAACCGGGGTCCCTCGTGGGCCCCGAGGCGCGGCTGGAGCTGGAGGGTGTGGACCATCCGTTCGTGGGCCGCGGAGGGGTCAAGCTGGACGGGGCCCTGACGGCACTGCGGGTCGAGGTCACTGGACGGACGGCGCTCGACATCGGCGCGTCGACCGGCGGGTTCACCGATTGCCTCCTGAAGCGCGGCGCGGCGCGGGTGTTCGCGCTCGACGTGGGGCGAGGTCTCCTCGACTGGTCGCTGCGCCGGGATCCCCGGGTGGTCCTGGTGGAGGGGAGGAACGCGCGTTATCTTCTGCCGGGCGACCTGCCGGGGCCGGTGGAACTGGCCGTGGCCGACGTGAGCTTCATCTCGCTCCGTCTCGTCCTGGCGCCGCTGCCGGCGGTCCTCGTCCCCGGCGCCGACGTGGTAGCTCTGGTCAAGCCGCAGTTCGAGGTGGGCAAGGGCGAGGTGGGAAAAGGAGGGATCGTGCGCGACCCCGGGAAGCACCTGAGCGCCCTGCGATCGGTCGTCTCCTCCGCCTCCTCCGTGGGATTCGGCGTGCGCGGCGCCTGCCCGTCCCCCATCACGGGGGCGGAGGGGAACCGCGAGTTCTTCCTGCAGCTCTCGCTGTCTCCCTCCGGGTGCGTGGGCAGGGACGCGCTCGAACGCCTCCTCGTGGAGGTCGTCCATGGCGGCTGAGACGCGGCCGCACAGGATCACGAGCGTCACCATCGTCGCGAAGCTCCGGGCGCCGGAGGCGCGGGGGGCGGCGCGGCGTTGCGCGCGGTTTCTCGACCGGCGCGGCATCGCGGTCAGCTTCGATCCGGAGACGGCCCGGGTCCTCGGCCGCCGCAAGGACGCGCGCGCGCTCGGAGGAGCCTTGGCGCCCGCCGATCTGTGCGTCGTGATCGGCGGCGACGGCACCCTTCTCATGGCGGCCCGCGCCCTCGCGTCCCGCCCGCGCCCGATCCTCGGCGTCAACCTGGGCGGCCTGGGCTTCCTGACCGAGACCGGCCCCGACGAGATGGAGAAGGTGCTTGCGGACATCCTCGCCGGGCGCTACGAGCTCGACCGCCGCATCGGCCTGGAGGTCAACGTGGTGCGCGGGGGGCGGACCATCATGCGCCGGTCGACCCTCAACGACGCGGTGATCAACAAGAGCGCCCTGGCGCGCATCATCGAAATCGACCTGTCGATCGACCGCGAGCCGGTGACCACCTACAAGTCGGACGGCCTCATCATCTCGACCCCCACCGGCTCGACCGCCTACTCGCTGTCGGCGGGCGGGCCGATCGTCCACCCCAACCTCGAGGCCTTCCTTATCACGCCAATCTGCCCCCACACCCTGAGCCTCAGGCCGCTGGTCGTGCCGGACCGCTCGATCGCCGAGCTGTCCCTGCGCGCCGGCGACTCGGAGGTGTACCTGACGCTCGACGGTCAGGTCGGCCATCCGTTGAAGAAGAAGGACCGGGTCAGGGTGAGGCGGAGCCGCCAGCCGATTCTGATGGTCCGCTCGCCGCGGCGATCGTACTTCGAAGTCCTGAGGCAGAAGCTCCACTGGGGAGAGCGCTAATTGGACCCCGGCTCAGCGCTTCCTGGACTCGGGCGTGGCGGCGGCAAGCGGGGGCGGATTCGTCAGGAGCACGCCCGCGCCGTAGCGGGCGATCATGGCCTGGTCGACCTCCTTCCCCGACTTCTTCTGGTTCACCAGCTCCTGGACGTACAGCTTCATGTCGCGCGAGCCCGGGGTCCTGGTGCAGGTGCAGACGTTGAGGGGATCGTTGCACGAGCAGATGCAGCGGTAGCGCTCGGCGACGATGCTGGCTTCCGGCGAAAGGCGGACCGGCAGGGGCGCCGCGATCGGCGTGCCCCCCAGAGGGGTCCCGGTGGCGGCGGTCCCCGGCTCCTGGCCGGCTGCCGGCTCGCCGGCGACGGGGGCGGGCTCCGCGACCGGGGGGGTCGAGTGGCTCCGGCGATACAGGGCGAAGGACACCAGACCGATCAGGATGACCGCCCCGGCCACGGCCACGAGGCTGATCAGGCGCGGCTGCCCCGGGGGCGGAGCCCCTTCATCTCCCCGATCGCCCCCCTCCGATCCCTCCATCCCATCCTCCGGCCCGGCAGCCTGACAAGGCGTCGCATTATAGTGGAGGCATCCCCGTGAAGGCCAGCCGGATCGAGATCGTCTCCTGGTGCCTGTACGACTTCGCCGACTCGTCGTTCACCACCCTGATCGTCACGGTGGCCTACAGCCTCTATTTCAGGACCGTGGTGGCGGGACACCTCGGCGCAGGGGCCGACTTCTATTGGGGCCTGTCGGTGGCCCTCTCGATGATCCTGGTGGCCCTGGTGTCGCCGGTGCTGGGGGCGATGGCCGACGCCTCCGGGCGCAAGAAGCTCCTGCTCGGAATCTTCGCGGGGACCTGCATCGTCTTCACCGCGCTTCTGTACACGGTCGGCCGGGGGGACGTCGCGTCGGGAATGCTGCTCTTCATTCTGGCCAACGCCGGCTTCGAAGGGGCGCACGTGTTCTACAACGGGTTTCTCCCCGAGATCGCGGACGACCAGAGGATGGGCCGGATCTCGGGCTACGGCTGGGCGATCGGGTACCTGGGCGGACTGGCGGCGCTCCTCCTGGCCTACCCTTTCACGAGCGCCGGCCTCTCCGAGGGGGCGGGCCGGTACCGCATCACCTTCCTCGTGGTGGCGCTGTTCCACCTCCTCTTCACCCTGCCGATCCTGGCGCTTCTCAGGGAGCGCGCGCCCCGCCGTCCGGCGCGGCTCGGCGTCGTGGCCCGGGAGGGGATCAGGCGCCTGCGCGATACCTTCCGGCACGTGCGCGCGCTCGGCGATCTGTTCCGGTTTCTCCTGGCGTTTCTCGTCTACAACGACGCCGTCACGACGGTGATCGCCTTCTCGGCGATCTACGCCATGCACGTCATCGGCTTCACCATGCACCAGGTGATGATGCTCTTCATCGTGACCCAGATCACCGCCTTCGCCGGCACGTTTGCCGCCGGATTCCTGGTGGACCGCTGGGGGGCCAAGCCGACGATCCTGGCCACGCTCGTCCTGTGGATCGCGACGATCGCCGGCGCCTACGCCGCCCGGGGCGTGGCGCAGTTCTTCGCCGTGGCCGTCCTGGCGTCGATCGGCATGGGATCGACCCAGACCGCCAGCCGGAGCCTGATGGGACTGCTCATTCCCCCCGGCCGGAACGCCGAGTTCTTCGGCTTCTTCGCCCTGACCGGAAAAGTCTCCGCGGTGGTCGGTCCCCTGCTCTACGGTTCCGTCGCCTCCGGTTTCGGCAGCGAGCGCCCGGCGGTGCTGTCCCTCTCCGTCATCGTCCTGGCCGGTCTCGTGCTGATGCTCGGGGTCGACGTGGAACGCGGCCGCCGCGCCGCCGAGCGGGCGGCCCCCGAGAGCTTTCCCTCTGGACGATCGGCCGGCGAGCGCCTATGATGCGGGTCGGCGCGGGGGCCGGGCTCGCCGCCGTCGCCGCCGGAGGAGCCCATGATCGACAGGCTGAAGGCCGACCTGACCCAGGCGATCCGCCAGAAGGACTCGATCACCATGTCCACCCTGCGCATGCTGATCTCGCAGGTGCAGTACGCGCGCATCGAGGCGAAGCGCGATCTGACCGACGACGACTACGTCGCCATCCTCAAGCGCGGAGTGAAGACGCGGCGCGATTCGATCGAGCAGTACGAGAAGGGTGGCCGCAAGGACCTGGCGGACAAGGAAAAGGACGAGATCGCGATCATCGAGCGCTACCTCCCGGCCGGCATGACTCCCGAGGAGACGGCGCAGGCCGTGGACGGCCTGCTGCAGGAGCTCGGTATCACCTCGAAGCAGGACCTGGGGCGGGCGATGAAGGAGTTCATGGCCCGGCACCGCGGGCGGGCCGACGGCAAGACCGTGAACGCCCTCATCGCCTCGCGTCTGAAGTAGCGTGAACCGGCGCGGCGAGGCGGCCGCTCTCACGGCCCTGGCCCTGCTCCTCCTCGCCCTGAACCTCACGCCGATCACCAACAACGACCTGTTCCTGCACCTCAAGACGGGCGACATCGTCCTCAAGACCCACACCGTGCCGCGCACCGACGACTACTCGGCCCTCGCCCAAGGCCGGCCGTACGTGGCGCACGAATGGCTCGCCGGGGTGCTCTTCCGGCTGGTGCAGGAAGCGTTCGGGTTCAACGGTCTCGTCCTCATGAAGGTGATCGTGGCCATGGGCGTGGCGGGCCTCCTCCATGCGGCGGCGCGCCGCCTCGGGGCCTCGCCGGCGGCCTCCCTGTCCTGCCTGGCCTTCGTGATGATCCTGGCCGCGGCGCGCTTCATGGAGCGGCCCCACCTCTTCACGTTTCTCATGACAGCCGCCTTTCTGTGGCTCCTGGCGCGCCGGCGCGCGGGCGTCCCGGCTCCGCTTCTGGCCTTCGTCCCGCTTCAGGTTGCGTGGGCCAACCTGCATGGCGGTTTCATCCTGGGGCCGATCCTCGTGGCGGCCGCGGCGCTGGCGGCCGCGATCGACAGCCGGACCGGTGCGGCTCCCGTGGACCCGATGCGGCCCCCGAGCCGGGAGGCCTGGTCGCTGGGGCTCCTGGCCCCGGGACTCGCCGCCGCGTCGCTCCTGAATCCCTACGGCCCGGGCCTCCTCCGCTTCCCCTTCCAGCTCACCGGCAGCGGGTTCATGGGGGAGATTTACGAGTGGCTGCCGCCTTTCGGGAGCCCCTTCGCCTCCACGTACATGGCGCGCTACTACCTCGTCTGGATCGTTTTCGGTGGGGCGGTGCTGGGTCTGTCCTACGTTCGGGCGCGCGGCCGACCCGAGTCGCCGCCGCCCGCCAGCTTCGCGGCCATCGTGTTCGTCCTGTTCCTGGTCCTGTCCCTGCGGATGAACCGGAACGTGGCCGATTTTGCGCTGGCCAGCATGCCGGGAGTCGCGGCCGCCTGCGGAAGCGTGGCGGCCTGGCTCCCGGAGCGGGCCCCGTCCGCGCCCAGGCGGGCGCTGCCCCTCCCGTGGATCGGCGCCCTTCTCCTGGGCCTGGCGGCCTGGTTCGCCGTCTTCGGATACGCCTACGGTCCGTCGCTTCGCAGGAACATGGGACTCGGCCTGGGGCGCAACGTCCCCGTGGGGGCGGCCGACTACCTCGAATCGATCGGGATGCGCGGCGGCCTCTTCAACACCTACTCGGCGGGGGCCTACCTGGTCTACCGCCTCTATCCGAAGATACGCGTGGGAATGGACTCGCGCAACGATGTGTACGGCGAGGAGCTCTACCGCGAGTACACGCGCGCCTTGACCGACGCCGACGCCCTCGAGGCGATGCTCGAGCGCATTCAGGCCGGGGCGATCCTCCTGGAGTGGCCCAACCAGGGGATGATGACGGCGGCCGCTGCGGTGCACCGCCTGAAGAGATGGACGCCGGCCTATTTCGACGACGTGGCGGTCATCTATCTCGAGGAGGGGGGACCGTGGGCGCAGACGCTGACCCGGGACGGGCACCCCCTGCTCGATCCGGCGCTCTATCGCGGCGGCACCATCCGGCGCGAGGAGGCGGCCGCTGCGCTCGTGGAAGCGGAGCGGGCGCTCCGGAGCGGGCGCTCCTACATCGCGCGGGTCATGCGGATCGACGCCCTCCTGGGTGTCGGGCGGGAGGCCGAGGCGAAGGAGGACGAGCTCCGCATCCTGACCGAGAACCCGCCCCTCTTCCACATCTACCTGCACCTGGGCTGGATCCGCCTGGCGCGCGGCGAGCGTCGCGAGGCGGCCGCCCGATTCCAGCGGGCCCTTCAGGTCCAGCCGGGCTCGCTCCTCGCGCAGCAGGGGCTCGCCCTGGCCCAGGGAACGGCCGGGCGCTGAACGGGCATCCGGCAGGAGCCAGGCGCCCGGCCGAATGCTCGGACAGGGTCCTACGGCCGCGCCGGCGCGGCAGCCCCCCCGCCGTCCAGGGCGGACTGAATCGGACGAACGGTGACCGGTCCCAGCGTCGCGAGGTCCTTCCTGAGCGCCTGGGCCGGACCGACCACGACGATGGCCAGATCGTCCATCGGCAGCCGCCTGGCGGCGACCCGCTTGACCGCGTCGGCCGCGGTCGAGCGGACGCGCTTCTGGTACTGGTTGATGAAGTCCGGCTCGAGACCGAAGAGATCGACGTTCAGGATCTCGGCCGCCAGGTCCTCGGGGCTCTCGATGCGCAGCGGGTAGAGGCCGGCCAGGTAGCTGCGCGACTTGTCGAGATCCTCCGGCGGAAGGTCCCCGCCGCGCAGGCGGCGCACCTGCTCGAGGGCGACCTGGATCGTCTCGAGCACGCTGGCGTTCCGGGAAAACGTCGAGACGAAGATGCTCCCCGAGGAACGCAGCGCCTCGACGCGGCTCGCGATCGAATAGGTGAGTCCGCGTTTCACCCGCACCTCGTTCGTCAGCCAGGACGTGAAGCCCCCTCCCAGGACCGTGTTGCCGACGATCAGGGGCACGTAGTCGGGGTCGGCGCGGCGAATCCCCACGTTGCCGAAGCGGATCTGGCTCTGGGTGGCGTCCGGCTTGTCCACGAGAAGGACCTTGCGGCCCTTGACGCCCGCGGCCTCGGCGACCGCGGCCGCGGTGACCGTCTTCTTCTTCCAGGCCGAGAAATAGCGCTCGGCGCTCCGGGCCGCCTGCGCCGCGTCGACATCGCCGACGATCGCCAAGACGGCATTGTTGGGCGCATAGCGCGACTCGTAGAAGGACGCCGCGTCGTCCCGGGAGATCGCGGTCACGGAGCGCTGCGTGCCATCCACCGGCCGCCCGTACGGGTGGGATCCGTAGAGCCAGGCGGCGAACGCCCGCTGCGCCACGCGCCCCGGATCGTCGAGGGAATCGACGAGGTCGGCCAGGGCCAGACGCTTCTCCTTCTCGAATTCCTCGGGGCGGAACGCCGGGTTCAGGACCAGGTCGGAGAAGAGATTGAAAGCCACCTCGAGGTCCCGGGTGGCGAACTCGCCCCAGACGTAGGAGGCGTCCAGGCCCGCCATCGTGTCGATCGATCCGCCGACGAACTCCACCTCTTCGAAGAACTGTCCGGCGGGGCGGGCCTTCGTCCCCCGCTTGAGGAGCCGCGCCGTGAGCGCCGCGGTCCCCTCCTTGCCGGCGGGATCGGATGTCGATCCCGATTTCACCATCAGGCGGAGTTGCACCAGCGGAATCGTGCGGCGCTCGAGGACCAGGACGGTCAGGCCGTTCTTCAGGATGGTGCGCGCCGGAGACGGCACGTGGAAGCCGGAGGCCGCCGCCGTGGCGGACGGCTTCGGAGGGACGGAAGGCGGGGCGGCGAACGCCCCGATCGGCCCCGAGCCCAGAAGCGCGAGCGCCCAGGCGGCCCCGCGCAGACGGCCCGGCCCGCTCATGGCTTCGCCTCCTCGCCGGCTCCTTCCGGCACGACGGTCACGATCGTCCGGTTGTCGGGCCTCAGGTAGCGCGCCGCCGTCTTCATCACGCCCGCGGCGGTCACCGCCTCGTAGCTCTTCAGGACGGTGAACAGCCGCGTGTGCGACCCGAGGTAGGTCTCGAACAGCCCGAGCTGCTCCGCCTTGCCGCCGTTGGTCTTGAGGGCCTTGACCTGGGACGTGGTGCGGATGTTCTTCGCCTTCTGCAGCTCGGAGGCCCCCGCCTCCTGCTTCCCGGCGAGATCGATCTCGGCGCTCAGGGCGGCCTCGAGCGCCTCCGGCGTCACGCCCGGCTTGGCCTCCGCGTAGATCACGAACAGCCCCGGGTCGATCCTCCACATGTTCTCGACGTCCACGCGCGTGGCCAGCTCCTTTTCGTACACCAGGCGCCTCACCAGCCGGGACGACTCCCCTCCTCCCAGGATGATCTGCAGGAGATCGAGGGCGAACAGATCGTCGGAGGACGACGCGGGCACGTGGTAGGCGAACGCCACGGCGGGAAGCTGCGCGGCGCGCCTGAGGAGGGCGCGGCGCTCCCCTTTCTGCTCCGGCTCGTTGGCGACGGGTGGAGGCGCCGCCGGCTGGGCCGGGATCGATCCGTACGCCTTGCTGATCAGGCCGATGGCCCGGTCCGGCTTGAAGTCGCCCACCAGGATGATGGTGGCGTTGTTCGGAGCGTAGTGGACCCGGAAGTACTCCTCGCAGTCCTTGACCGTGATGGCGTCGAGATCCGGCATCCATCCGACGACCGGCCACTGATAGGAGTGCGCCAGGTAGGCCGTCCCCTGGAGGAGCTCCCAGAGCGATCCCTCCACGTCGTTGTCGGTGCGCAGGCGTCGCTCCTCCTTCACGACCTCCCGTTCCTTGGCCAGGCTCTCTTCGGTGACGGCGAGACCGGCCATGCGATCCGCCTCGAGCTCGACCACCATGTCGAGCGCCTCGGACGGCAGGTTCTCGAAGTACACCGTGATGTCGCTGGTGGTGAAGGCGTTCGAGGCCCCGCCCTTGGACTCGAGCATGCGGTCGAAGACCCCGGCGCCGAATTTCTTCGTCCCGTTGAACATCATGTGCTCGAACAGGTGCGAGACGCCGGTCCGGCCCGGCCGCTCGTCGCGCGATCCGACCCGGAAGAAGGTGTAGTAGCTCAGCGCCGGGACGGTGTGGTCCTCGAGGGCCAGGATCTTGAGCCCGTTGTCCAGACGGTACGGAATGACGTTGAAGCGGATTTCCTGCGCGCGGATCGGCGCGGCCGACAGGGGCGCAAGGACGGCCAGCAGGGCGGCACAGCGAACGGCTCGCGTCATCGGAACCTCGGGACGACCACGCGCCGACCATGGATGACGGCGCCCGTTTCAGGGGGCGGGATTATAGCAGAGAGCCCCGGCGCCGGCCCGTGACGGATCGGCCGCCGGCGGACGTTCCCCTGCGGCCCCTCCGCAGCACCGGCGGAGGATGCGCCGCTCTCTGTCCTTGCCGGTGCCCCGCCGCCCCGGTATACTCCCCGCGCGCCATGAAAGGGAGGCCGATTCTCAGGATGTCGTCAAACTGGACACGCCGGACGAGGTGGGCCGCCGCTCTCGCTCCGGCACTCCTCCTCCTGGCCTGCGGCGGGAACGATTCGAATCCGAACCGGATCAAGCCGATCGAGGCCACCCTGACCATCGACCCATTCCCCAACTCGCCCGATCCGGCGGTCTATCTCGTCAAGGATCCGAAAAACCCCGGCTTCCCCGACCTGGAGACGGTGCAGGTCCGGCTGTACACCGCGGCCGCTCCGATCACCTTCGACGCCTACACCGTCGAGATTCATTTCGACCCGTCCGTCGTGCAGGTGGGAAGCGTCTTCGAGTACGACCCGAACATCCTGGGCGGCTGCAGCAGCGGCCAAGCCTGCGCGCCGACTTGCCAGGTCAACAGCTCGGAGGTTAATTCAACGGGGACCCTGCTCATCGGCGTGTCCGCATTCAGCGGCTGCCCTGCCACCACCCTCACCGCCGACACCATGCTCGTCCGGATCGGTTTCATCGCCCAGACCACGATCGATCCTCCCGGCACCTCGATCGAACTCATCCAGGGCCCCGGCACCGGAGATTGTGAGATACTTCTCTATGATCCGTCGGGCTTGGTAAATTTGGGCATCCAGTGCGTGAGTGGGAACGCCCTGATGACGGCGTCCCGGTAGAATTCCAGAATCGTAATCGCCCGAACGCGGCGGACCTTCGTCACGGAGGTGCGGATGGAAGACAAGGTCGTGGCCCATTTCAAGGACGGCAGGACCCAGCGCGGCTACACCCAGGACTTCAGGCCCGACGCCGGGACGTTTCATCTTCTTCCCAGCGAAGGGGGCGGCATCCCGACGACGATCAAGCTCGATGACCTGAAGGCGCTCTTTTACGTGAAGGATTACGGATCGGCTCGCCGGCAGGTCGACCGGGCCAAGCGCTTCGCGGCGCAGGGGACCCAGGGGCAGAAGGCGATCGTCGAATTCAGGGACGGCGAGACGATCTGGGGGTTCACCGAGGAGTACTCCGCCAACAACCTGGGATTCTTCTTCCTGCCGGCCGATCCGCAGGAGAACAACACCCGCATTTTCATCGTCAACTCGTCCGTCAAGCAGATCCAGTTCCAGGAATGAGAGGAGCGCCATGAGCCTCGCGCGCGTACCGGCACGATCCTGCTCGCGGGCGGCGCAGTCCCTGCGCCTCGCCCTGCTCGTCATCGTCGCGGCGGCGGCGGCCCTCGCGCCCGCCGGCGCGGACACCAACTCGGCGCGGTACAAGTTCGAAGGGAACAAGCTGCTGACGCTCGACCTGGGCGTCGGGGACGTGCGCGCCGACTCGATCCGCTTCGAATGGCCGGCCACGATCATGCGGGTCAAGGCCGGGTACAAGGCGAACGTCAAGGTGGTCAACGGATCGTCCCACCAGGCGAGCGTGGGAATCGCGGTGGCGATCTACGATCGGGATTCCCGCCTGATCGGCGCCGGAACCGCCGGCACCACCCTCGGGACGATCGACCCCGGTGAGACGACCCAGTTCACCGTCGATTTCAAGGATGTCACCGGGCGCATCGAGCAGGCCGACCAGTTCCACATCGCCCTGGAAACGAAGTAGCCCGCGGGGGCGCCACGCCCTATGTTGTCCCGGGCCCTAACCGTGGAGGGAAGTCGATGCGATCCCGATTCTTCGCGACCCGCCGCCTGGCCGGCGCCGGCGTCGTTGCCGCCGCGCTGGCGCTGATTCCGGCCGCCCAGGCCGGAGCGGCCGTCTTCTACGACGTGACCGCGAACATGAGCCTGGGCGACGACCAGCGCGTCTTCCTGAACGTCACCAACGACCATTTCGCCCCGCCGCCGGACGTGGCGGTGTCCCTGGTGCAGCGCTGCCCCTCGCCGGTGGACGACTTCCCGGTGATCCTGCTCCTGGCCCGGGCCGGGAGGCGGAAGCCCGAGGACATCCTGAGGCTCCGCCTGGAATACCTCTCCTGGTCCGACATCATGTTCCGGCTGAACATCTCTCCGTCGGTCCTGTTCACCGGCATCAGCCGCGACCCGGGACCGCCGTACGGCAAGGCGTGGGGCTACTGGAAGAAGCACCCGCGCGAGCGCCTGGTGATCCGCGACCGCGACGTGGTCGGCCTGGCGAAGCTGCAGGTCGCCTGCGCGCGGCAACGCGTCAGCCCGTACACGCTGATCGCCGAGCGCAACAAGGGGGTCACCTTCGAGCACTTCGTCGCCGAGAAGAACCGCGGCAAGTACCCGAGATCGAAGGCCGCCAAGGGGAAGCCCAGGTCCTCCCAGCCCGGCAAGGGGAAGCCGCAGTCCCAGGAGCACGGCAAGCCGAAGCATCACGACCATCCCTGATCGGAGCGCCGCCCCTTCGCGGCGCTGACGCAGCGGCGCGCCGGCGCGGTTTTGACACCCGGCGCGCCCATCTCCTATCATGGCCCCCGTCCTCAGGGCGGGGGTCACGCGTGTCCAGGCTGCAGGTGGTTGAATCGGCCCTCGACCTCATCGGCGAGACGCCGATCCTGCACCTGCGCTCCTTCGATCGCCCCGGCGCCGCCTCCATCTTCGCCAAGCTCGAGAACATGAACCCCGGAGGGAGCGTCAAGGACCGCACGGCTCTCGGCATGATCCGGGACGCCGAGGCCCGCGGCCTGCTCAAGCCCGGCTCGACGATCGTCGAGCCGACGGCCGGCAACACCGGCATCGGTCTGGCGCTCGCCGGCGCGCTTCTCGGCTACCGGGTGATCCTGGTCGTGCCGGAGAAGTACAGCCGCGAGAAGAAGCAGATCATGACCGCCCTCGGCGCCACCCTGGAGATCACCCCGACGGCGGACGGCATGCCCGGGGCCATGAGCCGGGCCCGCGCCATCGCCGCGGCGACGCCCGGCGCGTTCGTGCCCCAGCAATTCGAGAACCGCGCCAACCCCGACATGCACTACCGGACCACCGCCCGGGAGATCTGGGTGCAGATGCAGGGCAAGATCGACGCGCTCGTTCTCGGGGCCGGGACCGGGGGGACCTTTTCGGGGGTGGCGCGCTACGTCAAGGAGCGCAATCCGGGCGTGCAGGCGATCCTGGTGGAATCGGAGGGATCGGTCCTGGGGGGCGGCCAGGCGGCGCCGCACAAGGTGGAGGGGATCGGAAACTCGTTCGTCCCCAGGACCCTCGACCGCGATCTCGTCGACGAGGTCGTGGCGGTCACCGATCGCGACGCGTTCGCGACGGCGGCGCTCCTGGCGCGCCGCGAGGGAGTCCTGGTGGGCGGCTCCTCGGGCGCCGCGGCCTTCGCGGCCGGGCGCGTGGCGGAACGGCTCGGGGCGGGACGCCGGATCGTGACGCTGTTCACCGACATCGCCGAACGCTACCTGAGCCAGGGTCTTTTCGACGAGGTGCGCTGATGGGATTCAGAACCGACGCGATACACGCCGGGGTCCGCCCGGATCCGACGACGGGATCGGTCATGACCCCGATCTACCAGACCTCGACGTACGTCTACGAGTCGCCCGGCAAGAGCACCGGATTCGACTACGCGCGCACCATCAATCCGACGCGCTCCGCGCTCGAGGAGAACCTCAAGGTGCTCGAGGGAGGCCTCGCCTGCTTCGCCTTCGCCTCGGGCATGGCGGCGATCAGCGCCGTCATGACCCTGCTCAAATCGGGCGACCACGTCGTGGTCAGCCACAACGTCTACGGCGGCACGTACCGCCTCTTCGCGCGCGTGCTCGAGGACTACGGGCTGTCCTTCACGTACGTCGATACCTCCCGCATCGAGAACATCGAAGCGGCCCTGCGCCCGGGCACGCGCATGGTGTACGTCGAGACTCCCACCAATCCGATCATGATCCTGACCGACATCGCGCAGGTGGCCGCGCTCTGCCGAGCCCGGCGGCTGATCTCGGTCGTCGACAACACGTTCCTGACGCCGGCCTTCCAGAGGCCCCTCGATCTCGGGGCCGACATCGTGGTCCACAGCACGACGAAATACCTCAACGGCCACTCCGACAGCGTCGGCGGGGCGGTCATCCTGGCGCGCCCCGAGCATGCCGAGCGGATCCAGTTCGTCCAGAACTCGGTGGGCGCGATCCTGTCCCCCTTCGACTCCTGGCTCGTGCTGCGCGGGCTGAAGACGCTGCCGCTGCGCATGCGGGCGCACGACGAGAACGGATCGAAGGTGGCCCGCTACCTCGAGGGGCACCAGGGGGTGGCGCGCGTCCTCTACCCGGGGCTGCCGTCCCACCCGCAGCACGACCTGGCGCGCCGGCAGACCCGCGGCTCGGGCGGCATGATCTCCTTCTATCTGAAAACGGACGAGGCCGCCCTGCGGTTCTTCGCGCCGCTGCGGCTCTGCGCCCTGGCGGAGAGCCTCGGCGGGATCGAGACCCTGATCTGCCAGCCGAGCACGATGACGCACGCCTCGGTGCCAGGGGACGAGCGGCGCAAGCTGGGGCTGACCGACTCCCTCGTCCGCATCTCTGTCGGCTGCGAGGACGTCGAGGACATCCTGGCCGACATCGAGAAGGGGCTTGCGGCGGTCTAGGAGCCTGCCCGGGCAACGCTCTTGCTGGCGGGCCCGGGCGCCGCTAGAATGTGCCGCCGGCCCGCGCCGGTCCGGAGGAGAGAGACCATGAGACGACCTGTTCTGGCCCTGGCCACGATTCTCGCGGCGGCCATCCTGCCCGCCTTCGCGCAGGACGAGCCGCCCCTCATCGAGAACCCGCCCGCGTCGGAACAGCCCGCCGCGTCACCGACGCCGCCCCCCGTGGCGCCGTCGGCGCCGCCGGCCTCCCCGCTGGGTCCCCTGCCGGCCACGCTGGATTTCCCCCGCTGGCAGAAGATGACGGCGCGCGAGCGCCAGACCTACGTCGAGGGATCGGTCACCACACTCGGCGCGACCACGCGGAAGCTCCGGGCCGACCTGGCTGCCGCCGGCCGCTCGCCGCAGGAACGGCTGGGCGTGGTGGTCCGTTTCGTGAACGACAATTCTCCGCGGCGCTCGCCAGCGGTGTACCTGAAGGAGATGGAGCGGATTTACATGACGGCCGAGGGACAGAAGCTGACGATGGAGGAGAGCTTCCAGAAGGCGTTCGAGCGGCTCAACATCCCGCCGGCGCCGGCGCCGACCCCCGAGGCGGCCAAGACCCCGGCCGGCGATGCTCCGGGTCAGTAATTCTCCCGGCCTCCCTTGACCACGCTGGCGATCCAGCCCAGGGCGTTCTTGTCGCCGTCATCGACCGAAACCGCGATGATCTCCGGGAGCTCGTAGGAGTGCAGTTCCTTCACCGTCTTCTTGACGTCCTCGAGGAGCGCCTGCGTCGTCTTGATGAGCAGGAGCTGCTCGGTTTCGGAGGAGATCTTTCCCTTCCAGCGATACACCGAGCGGATCATCGGCACCACGTTCACGCACGCCGCCTCCTCGCGCTCGACCAGGGTCTGCGCGATCTCGACGGCCTCTTTTTCGGTCGATGCGGTGCAGAACACGAGGATGACGGACGGTTCGCTCACGCCGTGAATTATGGAGCCGCGACCGGGGAGAGTCAAGCAAAGGGCCCCGCGCGGCGGAAATCCTGTCTGGCCGCGGGAGTGTCCGCGTGATCCACTTCGGAACTTCCGGCTGGCGGGCCGTCATCGCCGAGGAGTTCACCCTCGCCAACGTGCGCCGGGTGGCGACCGCCATCGCGTCCCACCTGGCGGGTACGGGCGCCGCCCGCAAGGGAGTGTTCATCGGCTACGACACCCGCTTCATGTCGGATCGCTTCGCCCGGGAGGCGGCGGAGGTCCTGGCAGGGCTCGGCGTGCCGGTGGCGCTCTCCCCCGCTCCGGTCCCCACCCCCGTCGTCGCCTTCGCCATCGTCAGCGGCCGCCGCGCCGGCGGGCTGAACATCACCGCCAGCCACAACCCGCCGGAGTACAGCGGTCTCAAATTCTCGACGGCCGACGGCGCCCCCGCCCTGCCGGAGGTCACGCGGTCGATCGAGTCGGTGGTCAACGCCCCGGCGGGCGGCGGCGCGGCTGCCGCTCCCCGTCCGGACGGGGCAGCGGGGCGCATCCGCTCCCTGGACATGCGCGCCGCCTATTTCCGGCAGATCGCCCGGCTGGTCCGCCTGCAAGCCATCCGCCGCGCCGGGCTGCGCACCGCCTGCGATATGCGGCACGGCGCCTCGATCGGCTACCTGGACGGCCTGCTGAAAAAAACGGCGCGCTCGGTGGACGCTCTGCATGATCGGGCCGACCCCCTGTTCGGCGGCCTGGGACCGGATTGCGGCGAGACCCAGCTCCGCCCGCTCGCCCGCCTGGTCGCCTCCCGGCGCCTGCACCTGGGGCTCGCGACCGACGGGGACGGGGACCGATTCGGCATCGTCGACCGCGGCGGACGGTTCATCCCGCCGAACCTGTTCCTGGCGGTCCTGGCCGACTATCTGCTGACCGCGAGGCGCCTGCCCGGAGGGGTCGGCCGCTCCGTGGCGACCACGCACCTGCTCGACGCCGTCTGCGCCTTCCACGGCCGCAAGGTCTACGAGACGCCGGTCGGGTTCAAGTTCCTGGGCGAGCACCTTCGATCCGGGCGGGCGTTCCTGGTCTGCGAGGAGAGCGCCGGCCTCAGCCTGCGGGGGCACGTCCCGGAGAAGGACGGCATCCTGGCGGGTCTCCTGGCCTGCGAGATGGTGGCGGTGCGCGGCAAGCCGATCCACGAGCAGATCCAGGACCTGTTCCGCAAGGTCGGACCCCTCCACAGCCGCCGCATCGACTATCATATGGACGCCGAGGCGCGGGATCGCCTCGCGCGGCGGCTGGAGGAAGTGCCCTCCGCCTTCGCCGGCCGCCGGATCGAGCGCCTGGACACCACCGACGGACGCAAGATGATTTTCCGGGACGGATCCTGGCTGCTGCTGCGGCCCTCGGGCACCGAGCCCGTCGTCCGCTGCTATGCCGAGGCCCGCAGGCCCAGGGACGTGGAGGCGCTCCTGGTGGCGGCGCGCGATCTGATTTGCTGAGGCTCCCCGCATGGCCCGCATCGCCGAACTGAAGGCCCGCGAGATACTCGATTCGAGAGGCAATCCCACCGTCGAGGTGGACGTCCTCCTCGACGACGGCACGATCGGGCGGGCCGCCGTTCCGTCCGGCGCGTCGACCGGATCGCGCGAGGCGCTCGAGCTGCGGGACGGCGACGCCTCCCGGTACCGTGGCAAGGGCGTCCTGCGCGCGGTCGGCAACGTGACCTCGGTCCTGGCCCCCGCGGTGCGCGGTCTCGACCCGGCCGGCCAGGAAGCGATCGACGCGCGGTTGCGCGAAACCGACGGCACGAAGGATTCGTCCCGCCTCGGGGCCAACGCCCTCCTCGGCGTCTCCCTCGCCGCGGCGCGCGCCGCCGCGGCCGCCCGCCGGCTGCCGCTCTTTCGCCACCTGGGGGGCGACGGCGCCCGCGACCTGCCGGTGCCGCTGTTCAACATCCTGAACGGCGGCGCGCACGCCGACAACAACGTGGACATCCAGGAGATCATGATCGTGCCGACGGGGGCCCGCTCGTTCAAGGAGGCGCTGCGCATGGGGGCCGAGATCTTCCACGCCCTGGGAGACATCCTGCGGTCGCGCCGCCTGCGTACCGGCAGCGGCGACGAAGGGGGCTGGGCCCCGGATCTGCGGTCCAACGCCGAGGCGGTCGACGCCGTGGTCGACGCCATCGCGGCGGCCGGCTACCGCCCCGGCGAGCAGGTCGGCATCGCGCTGGACGTCGCGGCCACCGAGCTGCACGAGGCCGGCTCGTACGTCCTCGAGGCCGAGACCCCGTCGCGCCGCACCCCCGAGCAGATGGTGGCGTACTACGCGGATCTCGTGCGCCGCCGGCCGATCGTGTCGATCGAGGACGGGATGGCCGAGGACGACTGGGAGGGCTGGGCCCTCCTGACCCGCTCCCTCGGGGACGCGGTGCAGATCGTCGGCGACGACCTGTTCGTCACGAACGTTTCCATCCTGCGCGAGGGGATCGAGAAGAAGGTGGCCAACTCGATCCTCATCAAGCCCAACCAGATCGGCACCCTCACCGAGACGCTGCGGGCCGTCGCCATGGCGCGCTCCGCCGGCTACACCACCGTGCTGTCGCACCGCTCGGGCGAGACCGAGGACACCTTCATCGCCGACCTGGCGGTGGCCCTGAACCTGGGACAGATCAAGACGGGGGCGCCGTCGCGCGGCGAGCGCACCGCCAAGTACAACCAGCTCCTACGCATCGAAGAGGAGCTCGGAAGCAAGGCGCGCTACCCCGGACGGTCGGCCCTGGGCCACGGAGGCGGCGCATGACCGCCGCCCGCGAGCAGGCGGCGCCGGTCGATCTGCGGCGCAAGGCCCTCTTCGTCCTCTTCTGGTTCATCGCCCTGTCGCTCCTGTTCAACTCCCTGTTCGGGGACATGGGCCTGATCCAGATCTACCGACAACGGGGCCTGCTGGCCCGGCTCAAGGTCGAGGTGCTCGATCTCAGGACGGCCAACGACCGCCTGGCCGCCGACATCGACGATCTCAAGCGCGATCCCTACCGCATTGAGCAGATCGCCCGCGAGGAGCTCGGCCTCACGCGCCCCGGAGAAATCCTCTTCCTGTTCGACGACAGCGGCCCGCCGGCCGGCCCCCGTCCTCGTTCTCATTGACAGCCCGGGAGCCCGCTGCCTATAATGCGCCCTCCTGACGCGGGGTGGAGCAGCCTGGTAGCTCGTTGGGCTCATAACCCAAAGGTCGCGAGTTCAAATCTCGCCCCCGCCACCAAGTACTCATGAAGTTGCGAAAGGGGTGGTCATGGCCACCCCTTTCGTCTGTCCGAGCAGTCTCCGACTTCCTCGTGAATTCTCGGCGATCCCCATGATTTGTGAACCCACCTGAGGAGAGTGCTCATCGCCGACAACCGTGAGCGGCTTCCTCGCCTCCGCGTCGATGGTGTGTACTGCCCGGGCGTCGCCATGACCTCACGGCCTCGATGCCATACAAGGTAGAAAAGGATCAACAAGGCCCTCGACACCCTGCGGGTGACGATAGGCAATCCGCCACGGTCCGAGTCCCTCATGGTCGGAGATGGCTCTTGAGTTCAAGTAGGCCTGGGTTCTCTTCATTGCGTCGCGGAGATCGCTCTCACTCGTGACGTTGTAGCGATCGACTGCCCATGACGCCATCCTGGTCCGGAGTCCTCTCGGCCCGGATATTCCGCTTGACAGGGGCGATTCTTTGCCGTAACTAGAGGGCACTCTTGTTCCGTCACACTCTTGTGCTGGAAATGGGCCCGGCCGCAGGCGGGAGCCGAGGCAGGGCTCTGGTTCGAGGGGCTGGAGCTTAGGCCGGTCCACTCAGCTCAGCCTGCCAGCTGGAGGTCACGCTATCAGTGGTCAAACCCTGGCAAGGCCTCAAAATACCAGCACAACTCCCTGCGTCAACACGGAATCCTTGCTGGAGGGACTCTGATGCCCGTCAGACTAGCCGCCTTGCTTAGGATGCCCTGGCTTCGCTCTCGTCGAAACCTCACCGCAATATTTTTTCCCCTCGCCCTCATACTCCCGGCACTCGTCATCCTGACGATCCATGCCCAGACCCTGACTTCCGTGGCTCAGGTGATTCGGCGAGAGGCCTTCCCGTCGGTCACCCATGCGACCCCTGGATCGACGGCGACTCAGGTCGACCCGCAGGGGATCAGCCCGGCGATGAGCTCCTCGACCCTCACCTTCCAGCAGGGGGTGGACGGATACGCGGGGACCGTCGACACCTTGATCGCCTTCGACACCCCGGATGCGGACAACTCGGCGGCGACGACGATCACCGTGGATGGCAGCCCGCTGCGGCACGTCCTGATCCGCTTCGACGGCATCATCGGAAACGGGGCGGGTCAGGTTCCTCCGGGCGCCACGATCCTTTCGGCCACTCTCACGGTCAATGTGAGCAACGTCAGCGCCAATGCCGCCGCGTTCCATCGCATGATCCAGAGCTGGAGCGCCACGAGCACCTGGAACTCGCTGGTCGGCGGCGTGCAGGCGAACGGGATCGAGGCCGTCGCGACGGCCGACGTGAGCGGCGCCTCGAGCGCCACCGGACCCTTCTCGATCGGGGTGACCGCGAGCCTGGCCGCCTGGTCCGCCGGCGGGAGCAACCTCGGCTGGGCGCTCCTGCCCGGCGGCACCGATGGCTGGGGGTTCGACTCGTCCGAGGCGGCGACGGTCGCGAACCGGCCGCGCCTGGCGGTGACCTTCACGACCGACCGTTCGCCCAATCCGCCTTCCAACGAGTCCCCGGCAACCGGCTCCACGGGCGTCTCGGCCAGCCCCACGCTGTGCGTGGACGCGAGCGACCCGGATGGCGGCCAGCTCACGGTGACCTTCAAGGGGCGCCCCACCGGGCAACCCGCGCCGCAGGACTTCACCCTCATCGCGCTCCCGGACACCCAGTACTACGCGCAGAGCTACCCGGCGACCTTCAGCGCCCAGACGCAGTGGATCGTCGACAACCTCCTGAGCCGGAACATCGCCTTCGTGACCCAGCTCGGCGACTGCACCAACGACGGCAACAACATCCCGTCGCAGTGGACCACCGCCAACTCGGCGTTCAGCCTCCTCGAGGACTCGTTCACGACCGGGCTCGCGCATGGCATCCCGTACGGGATCGCCGTCGGCAACCACGACCAGACTCCCTTCGCGACCGCCCGGTCCGGCGCGGACGAGGGAACGGCGTTCGGCGGCGCGGGGGGGACGTTCGGAGGCACCACGCAGTACTACAACCGGACGTTCGGGGCCTTCCGGTTCCAGGGCCGGGGGTATTTCGGAGGCCACTACGACTTCGGGGTCCCCGCGCAGTACTCCGACAGCATGGACAACCACTTCGAGCTGTTCAGCGCCAGCGGGATGAACTTCATCGCGTTCCACCTGGAGTGGGACGACGTGGACAATCCGACCCGGCAGGCGGTGCTGAACTGGGTGCACACCCTCCTGAGCACGACCTACAGCAACCGGCGGGCGATCATCACCTCCCATTACCTGTTGAACACCAACGGGACGTTCTCGAACCAGGGCCAGGCGACCTTCAACGCCATCAAGGACCTGCCCAACGTCTTCCTGATGCTGGCCGGCCACCTGGACCAGGCGAACCGTCGCACCGACCTGGCCGACGACGGGCACCCGATCCACTCGCTCCTGTCGGACTACCAGTCCCGCCCCAACGGCGGGAACGGGTGGCTCCGGATCATGACCTTCTCGCCGGCGAGCGACACGTTCCACGTGCAGACCTACTCTCCGACCCTCGGTCAGTTCATCAACAACCACGCCGACAACACGGCGGGGACGGCGCAGAACGATTTCGTCCTGGGCTACGACATGGACAGCGGCACGCCGTTCGCCACCATCGGGACGGCGTCCGGCGTGGCGAGCGGCGGGCGGGCGTGCGCCGCGTGGCCGGGGCGCGAGACGGGGCAGGAGTATGAATGGTTCGCGGAGGTCTCGGACGGCGAGCTGACGACCACGGGGCCCCTGTGGACGTTCACCGCCTCGTGCTCCACGAATGCCGAGTGTGATGATGCCATCTTCTGCACGACGGACACCTGCAACGGCGGATCGTGCCTCCACTCGCCGATCGCCGACTGCTGCGGGACGAACGCCGAGTGCGACGACGCCGACCCGTGCACCAACGACGCCTGCAATCTGTCGGGCCACTCCTGCGAGAACACGCCCATCGACTGCAACGACGGCCGGTCCTGCACGGGGCCCGATGCCTGCGTCGGGGGCGTCTGCCAGAACCCGTACACCCCGTTCGCCGGTTGCTGCGCGAGCCCCGCGGACTGCGACGACGGCATCGCGACCACGACCGACACCTGTTCGGCGGGGACCTGCAGCAACGTGAATACGGCGTGCCTGGCGAACCCCGACTGCAGCGACGGCGATGCCTGCACGACCGACAGCTGCACCGCGGCGAACCTCCGCTCCCTCGTTCTCGACGGCGTGGACGACCACGTGACCATGGGCGCCGCCGCCGGACTCAATGCCTCGCCCGCGTTCTCGATCGAGGCGTGGATCAACGGGACCAGCGGGACCGGCATCTCGACCGGCACCCAGGGTCTCGCCAGCGCCATTCCGCTGGTCGCCAAGGGGGCGCCCCAGGCGGAGACACCGGCCAACGTCAACATGAACTACTTCCTGGGCCTGGACGTCGAAGGATCGAACCGGAGGCTGGCGGCCGACTTCGAGGACGCGGCGACCGGGCTGAACCACGCCGTCTGCTCGACCGGCAACGTCCCGGCCACCGGCTGGCATCATGTGGCGGCCACCTACAGCCCGGCGAACGGCTGGCGCCTCTACCTGGACGGCGTGGCCCAGACATTGACCACCGACAACACGACCTGCACGACCTGTGTGGCGCCCAATTGCACCACCACTCCGGGCGCGACACCCGAGCCGAACAGCATCCAGCATTTCGGCATCGGCACGTCGCTGACCTCGACCGGCGGCGTGAACGGACGCTACCAGGGGAAGATCGACGAGGTGCGCGTGTGGAACGTCGAGCGGTCCGCCCCCGAGATCGCGGACGCCCGGGACGAGCTGATCGCCACCGCAGCCAATCTGATCGCGCATTACGGGTTCGACGACTCGACGGCGACCGATTCGACGAGCCCGGCGGAGAACGGCACCCTCGTCGGCAGCCCTGTCTTCGACTCCTCGGACCGGCCGGCGGTGGGCGGCGCCTGCCTGTACCTGCCGTTGAGCTGCGACGACGGCAATCCGTGCACGGCCGACAGCTGCACCGGCGGGAGCTGCCTGCACATCCCCGCCAACGACGGCGGCGCCTGCAATGACGGCGACGGCTGCACGAACGACGACATCTGCACGAACGGGGTCTGCGCCGGGACGCTGAGCTGCGACGACGGCAACGCGTGCACCGGCACGGATCAGTGCGTGTCGGGATCCTGCCAGAACCCGTACAACCCGACCCCGGGCTGCTGCACGACCGCCGCGGATTGCGATGACGGAAACCCCGCAACGGCGGACTCCTGCTCGGCCGGCACCTGCAGCAACGTGAACCTGGTCTGCGCGACCGGCGCGGACTGCAACGACTCCGACGGCTGCACGGCGGACGAGTGCGTCAGCGCCAACGTCGCGGCGCTGAGCTTCGACGGGACGGACGATTACGTGACCATGGGACCGTCCGCCGGGACCGGCAGCCTGGGGGCGGCGACCTTCACGGTGGAGACCTGGTTCAAATGGACCGGTGCGGGTGTGACCACATCCACCGGCACCGGCGGCATCGCCGCGCTGATCCCGCTCGTGGCGAAGGGGGCCGCGCAGGCCGAAACCCCGGCGAATGTGAACGCGAACTACATCCTCGGCATCGCCGGAGGCAGGCTCGCGGGGGATTTCGAGGATGCCGCGACCGGCCTGAACCACCCGGTGTGCACCGCGGCCGCGCAGCCGACGATCAGCACGAACGTCTGGCACCACGCCGCGGCCAGCTACAACGGCACCTGCTGGCAACTCTACCTGGACGGCGTGGCCGTGCCGATCGACACGGCGTGCTCGACCTGCGCCGGCGGGGCGTGCACGGTCTGCCCCGGGGCGACGCCGGAATCGACCAGCATCCAGCACTTCGGGCTGGGCACCACGCTGACATCAACCGGTACGGCGGCAGGCTTCTATCAGGGCCGGCTGGACGAGGTGCGCGTCTGGAACGTGGCGCGGAGCCTGGCGCAGATCCAGGCCGACCGGTTCCAGGAGGTGAGCTCGGCTCCCAACCTCATCGGTCGCTGGGGCCTGAACGAGAATGCCGGCACGACGGCCGGCGACTCCACGACACCCGCCGAAAACGGGACGCTCACGAGCGGCCCGGCCTGGAGCCCGACCGACAGGGCCCCGCTGACCTCCGGGACCTGCTCGTACACCCCGATCCCCGGCTGCACTCCCTGCTCGACCGCGGCCGATTGCAACGACGGCAACCCGTGCACCACCGACTCGTGCAGTCCGTCGTCCGCCTGCGTTCACACCAACAACAACGCACCCTGCAGCGAGGACGGCAACCCCTGCACCGACGACGTCTGCAGCGGCGGGAGCTGCACGCACCCGAACGACAACAGCAACGCCTGCGCCGACGCCAACGCCTGCACGGGTGACGCCTGCGTCGGCGGCGCCTGTCTGAGCTGGTACTCCCCCACCCCGGCCTGCTGCGATTCCAACGCCGACTGCAACGACGGCGTCGCGGCGACCTCCGATGCCTGCACCGGGGCGCCGGACGGGAACTGCACCAACGTCATCCCCGGCTCGTGCACCACCAACGCCAGCTGCAACGACTTCAACGGCTGCACGACCGACGCGTGCACGACCCCGAACCTCTCGGCGCTGAGCTTCGACGGGACCAACGACTACGTGACCATGGGGGCCGCGGCCGGGACCTCCGCCCTGGGGGCGACGACCTTCACGGTGGAGACCTGGTTCAAGTGGACCGGGGCAGGCGTGACCACATCCACCGGCACCGGCGGCATCGCCGCCTTGATCCCGCTCGTGGCGAAGGGGGCCGCACAGGCCGAGACCCCGCCGAACCTCAACGCGAACTACATCCTGGGGATCGCCGGAGGCAGGCTCGCGGGCGACTTCGAGGACTCCGCGACCGGCCTGAATCACCCCGTGTGCACCGCGGCGGCCCAGCCGACGATCAGCACGAACGTCTGGCACCATGCCGCGGCCGCCTACAACGGCACGTGCTGGACGCTCTTCCTGGACGGCGCCGCCTTGCCGATCGACACGTCGTGCTCGACCTGCGCCGGCGGGGCGTGCACGGTCTGTCCCGGGGCGACGCCGGAATCGACCAGCATCCAGCACTTCGGGCTGGGCACGACTCTGACCTCAACGGGTGCGGCGACCGGCTTCTATCAGGGCCTGCTGGACGAGGTGCGGGTCTGGAACGTGGCGCGAAGCCTCGCGGAGATCCAGGCCGGGAAGGACCAGGAGATCACCTCGGGCACCGGCCTCATCGGCCGCTGGGGTCTGAACGAGAACGGTGGCACGGCCGCCGCTGACTCGACGACGCCCGCTCAGAACGGCACCCTGACCAATTTCAACGTGGCCACGGCCTGGAGCGCGACGGACAAGTCCCCCGTGGCTCCCGGAACGTGCTCGAACACGCCGATCCCGAACTGCGCGTCGTGCACCGCGGACTACCAGTGCAGCGACTCGAACTCGTGCACCGCCGATTCCTGCAACACCACGAACGACGCGGCGGTTTCATTCCCCTCGCCGGGTGCGGCGGCGAACCGCGTGGACCTTGCCCTGGGCGGCGGGAGCGACTCCAGCCCCGACTACGTCAATTACTTCGGGACCGGCAGCTTCACGATCGAAGGGTGGGTGTACACCGACGGCGGCGCCGCCTCCCTGACCGGGATCTTCCGTGGCGGCCAGCAGGGAGCCTTCCCGCAGGTCGCCGTGCAGCTCACCGGGACCGGCAACCTTCAGATCGCCGGATCCGTCGAGTCGAACACCACGGGGACGCAGGTGGACGTGACCCACGGCACGGCTCTGACGGTCAATACCTGGGCGCACTTCGCCTTCGTCGTCGACCGCACACCCGGCAACCAGCAGCTTCGCCTGCACCTGAACGGCGGTGCCCCGGCCACCGCGGTAGCGAACCTCCTGGGGACGAATCCCGTCAGCTTCACGAGCCAGTCGATGATAGGCGCCGCGCGCCTCGATACAGGCGCCGTCGGGCTGCCGTTCGACGGCCGCCTCGACGAGATCCGGATCTGGAACTACGCCCGGACCCAGGCGGAGACGGCCGCGGAAATGGGACGCGAGATCGGCTCGGCCGCGGGGCTCGTGCACCGCTGGAGCTTCAATGAAGGGTCGCTGACGAACGCCTCCGACTCTGCGGGCGGCAGCGCCGGAACCCTCACGGGAGCGACGACCTGGAGCACGACGGGCCTGCCCTTCGCGGGGAGCGACATCTGCACGCACACCAGCCTCGCGAACGGCGCGGCCTGCAGCGACGGCAACGCCTGCACCCAGACCGACACCTGCCAGGCCGGCGTGTGCAACGGATCCAACACCGTCACCTGCACGGCCTCCGACGCGTGCCACGACGCGGGGACCTGCGACCCGGGCACCGGCCTCTGCTCCAACCCCGCCAAGCCCAACGGCGCGGCCTGCAGCGACGGCAACGCCTGCACCCAGACCGACACCTGCCAGGCCGGCGTCTGCACCGGATCCAGCACCGTCACCTGCACGGCCTCCGACCAGTGCCACGACGCGGGGACCTGCAACCCGGGCACCGGCCTCTGCTCCAACCCCGCCAAGCCCAACGGCGCGGCCTGCAGCGACGGCAACGCCTGCACTCCGACCGACACCTGCCAGGCCGGCGTCTGCACCGGATCCAACACCGTCATCTGCACGGCCTCCGATCAGTGCCACGACGCGGGGACGTGCGACCCGGGCACCGGCCTCTGCTCCAACCCCGCCAAGCCCAACGGCGCGGCCTGCAGCGACGGCGACGCCTGCACCCAGACCGACACCTGCCAGTCAGGCGTCTGCACCGGATCCAACACCGTCACCTGCACGGCCTCCGACCAGTGTCACAACGCGGGAACCTGCAATCCGGCCACCGGAGTCTGCTCCAACCCGGCCAAGCCGAACGGCGCGGCCTGCAGCGACGGCAACGCCTGCACCCAGACCGACACCTGCCAGGCCGGCGTCTGCACCGGATCCAACACCGTCACCTGCACGGCCTCCGACCAGTGTCACAACGCAGGGACGTGCGACCCGGGCACCGGCCTCTGCTCCAACCCCGCCAAGCCCAACGGCGCGGCTTGCAGCGACGGTAACGCGTGCACCACGACCGACGCCTGTCAGAACGGCGCCTGCGCTCCCGGGCCGGCGGCTGATTGCAACGACAACAATGTCTGCACGGACGATTCATGCGATCCGCCCGTCGGGTGCCGGCACAGCAACAACACCGCCTCCTGCGACGACGGAGATGTGTGCAACGGCACGGGGGTGTGCCATGACGGGGCCTGCGCCGGGACGCCGCCGCCGAATTGCGATGACGGCAACCCTTGCTCGACCGATTCCTGCGATCCGGTCCTCGGGTGCCGGCACGTCAACAACACCGCATCGTGCGACGACGGCAATGCGTGCACCCGGACCGACACCTGCCAGTCCGGCGTCTGCACCGGCTCCAACCCTGTCACCTGCACGGCGTCCGATCAGTGTCACGACGCGGGGACGTGCAATCCGGCCACCGGCGTCTGCTCCAACCCCGCCAGGCCGAACGGCGCAGCCTGCAATGACGGAAGCGCCTGCACCCAGACGGACACCTGTCAGGCCGGTGTCTGTTCCGGCGCCAACCCGGTGGTCTGCACCGCATCCGACCAGTGCCACGACGCGGGCACTTGCAATCCGGCGACCGGCGTCTGCTCCAACCCGGCGAAGGCGAACGGCTCGCTCTGCAGCGACGGCAACGCCTGCACGCTGAGCGACACCTGTCAATCCGGTCTCTGCGCCGCAGGCAGCGCCGTGGTCTGCGTCGCGTCCGACCAGTGCCACGTGCCGGGCGTCTGCAGCCCGGCAAGCGGTCTCTGCTCCAACCCGTCCAAGCCCGATGGCAGCGCCTGCGACGACGGCAACACCTGCACCGCGGGTGATTCCTGCATCGCCGGCACGTGCACCTCCGGGGCTGCGCCTCCCGAGGTCTGCAACGGCCTCGACGACAACTGCAATACGCTGATCGACGAAGGGAACCCGGGCGGCGGCGTCGCGTGCTCGACCGGGCAGCCGGGCGTCTGTTCCGCCGGCATCACCCAGTGCACGGGCGGGAGCATCGTGTGCGTCGGCACCACGTCGCCCGCGACGCCGAACATCGTGGCGCAGATCAACACCTCGATGAGGTACCTCGCCAACAACGCGACGACCGCGGCCGAGGATACGGTTCTGGTCCAGATCGACTCCCCGATGCGCTACAAGGCGAACTCTGCCGATCCGGGAATCGGGCTCGCCTGGATCAACGAGACGTACGACGACACCGGCTGGAATTCCGGCACGTACGGCGTCGGTTACGACACCGAGGCGCCCCCCAACGCACTGAGTCTCATCAAGACCGGCGTTCCAGCGGGAACTTTCTCGGTGTTCACCCGCGCGACCTTCAGCCTCGCCGACGTCTCGACGGTGAAGAGCCTGTTCTACGGGGCGGACTACGACGACGGGTACGTCGCCTACCTCAACGGTGTCGAGGTGGCGCGATCGTCGACCATGCCGGCCGGCAGCCCGGCCTGGAACACCAACGCCGCGCTTCACGAGTCGAGCAATGCGGCGCTGCCTAACTATGGAACGCTGATTGATCTGACCGGCAGCATTTCACTCCTGCACAACGGGACCAACGTGCTGGCGGTCGGTGTCTGGAACAGCGGCGCCGCCACCTCGACCGACCTGGTGGTCGTTCCGAAGCTGTCCATCGGATTGGACTGGACGGCCAGGAGCTTCAACGACTCGACCTGGTCGACGGGGACTTACGGCGTCGGCTACGACACGGCGCCGGCCCCGAACGCCCTCAACCTGATCAAGACGAGCGTTCCGGCCGGCACGCTGTCGGTCTTCACCCGGGCGCACTTCAACATCCCGGATGCCGCCGCATTGGCGGCGATCCAGAGCGTGACTCTGGGCGTGGACTACGACGACGGCACGGTGGCCTGGATCAACGGGGTCGAAGTGCTGGGCTCGGCCGAGATGCCTTTCGGTCCGCTCAATCCGACCACGCCGGCGGCGGACCACGAATCGAGCAACGGGGCCGCCCCGAACTACTCGCCGATCAGGGACGTCACCGCGCGGGCGCTGCCGGCGCTCGTGGTTGGCGACAACGTCCTGGCGATCGGCGTGTGGAACAACCTCTCCACGTCCACCGATCTGGTCCTCGTCCCCCGACTGTCCCTGGGAGAGGCCGAGCGGTGCGACGGGCTGGACAACGACTGCAACGGAATCGTGGACGACGGCTTCCCGGACAACGACCACGATGGGCAGGCCGACTGCGCCGATACGGATGACGACGGCGACGGCACGGCCGACGGGCAGGACTGCAAGCCGCTCGATCCGCTGTCCTCGGCGGCACCGCCCGCCGAGATCCTGGACCTGCTCTTCGTCCGGGCCCCCGATCGCTCCTATGTGATGACCTGGACAGGCCAGGGCGGCGGGCTCCACTACGATGTGGCGGGCGGACTCCTCTCGCGGCTCCGGCCGGACGGTGGCGCGCTGAACGCCACCTGCGTCCCTGGCGGGAACGATCTTGTGAACGCCAGCTTCATCGACACGCGGCCGGCACCGCCGCGGGGCGAGTCCTACTACTACATCGTCCGCTCCCAGAGCTCCTTCTGTGGCTCCGGGACTTACGGGCACGCCTCGTCCGGTGCGGAGATCCTGCCGGCGAGCGCCTGCCCGTGACCGGCAGGGCAGCGGGTTAGAGGGATGCGCCCGTCCGAGGGGGCCCGGCAGCCCTCCGCAGGCAGCCGGGCATGGCCGACGTCGCGCCTGTGCTCCGCGGCGGGCGCGCTGCTGGCCTGCCTGGCGCTCTCTCCACCGGCTCAGGCCCACGAGGCGATCGAACGGCAGATCGCCGACCTGAACGCGCGCATCGCCGCTCACCCGCAGGAGGCCGCCCTCTATCTCATGCGCGGCGAGCTGCACCGCGAGCACGCCGACTGGAACGCCGCCGCGCGTGACTACCAGCGAGCCCGGGACATCGATCCCGGCCTCGACGCGGTCGATCTCGGCTTCGGGCGGCTGCGTCTCGACACCGGGCGTCCGGCGCCTGCCATCGGATTGGCGCGCCTCGCCGTCCCGACCGGCCACGCTGGGCCGCGGGCGCGCGGGAGGAGTCGATGAGCGGGAATCGCCTGCGCACCGCGCTTCTGTTTCCAGCCCTCATCGCCCTCCTGGAAGGCGTCTCCCAGGCTCCCGGGCCGGCCGCGGCGGCCTCCGTCATCCTGGTCCAGTTCGGCTCGCCGATGACCTATCGCGCGAACTCGTCCGATCCGGGCATCGGCACGAGCTTCATCGCGGAAGCGTTCGACGACTCGTCCTGGACCCCGGGCGTCTATGGGGTCGGCTACGAGACGGCTCCCCCCGGTGCCTCCGCGCTCATCCGCACGGCGGTGCCGGCCGGAACGCTTTCCGTCTACACGCGCGCCCGCTTCACCGTCAACGATCCCTCTACGGTCACCGACCTTTCCTTCGGCGCCGACTACGACGACGGCTACGTCGCCTGGATCAACGGCGTGGAGGTGGCGCGCTCTCCCGGCATGCCCGCGGGCACCCCGGCATGGAACACGAACTCGGGGTTGCACGAGTCGAGCAACGGAACTTCTCCGAACTACGGCACGCTCGTGGACGTCTCGGCGCGGGCGCTCCCCGCCCTGCACGCCGGCGTCAACGTCCTCGTGGTCGGCGTGTGGAACAGCGGTGGCGCGACATCCTCCGACCTGGTGGTCGTGCCGTTCCTTTCCGCCAACAGGACAGGTGGCCTGACGCGGGGACCCTATCTTCAGATGGGCACGCCGACGGAGCTCGTCGTGCGCTGGCGGACCGAGGTGGCGAACGGAAGCCGCGTCCTGTACGGGACCGACCCGGCCGATCTGTCCTCTTCCGTCCTCGACCCGACGCCGACGACCGAGCACTCGCTGGCCCTGACCGGGCTGGCTCCGTCGACCCGCTACTATTACGCGGTCGGCACCCCCGCCGCGATCCTCGTGGGTGGAGATCCGTCCTACTCGTTTCAAACCGCGCCGCCCGCAGGGACCGCTGCGCCGACGCGTATCTGGGTCGTCGGCGATTCCGGCACGGCGGACGCCAACGCCCGCGCCGTGCGCGACGCGTACACCCAGTTCGCCGCGGGCAGCCCCACCAACCTGTGGCTCATGCTGGGGGACAACGCCTACCCCGACGGAACCGATTTGCAGTACCAGTCGGCCCTGTTCGACATGTTCCCCGAGATGCTGCGGCAGACCGTGCTCTGGCCGACGCTCGGCAACCACGACGGGATCACCGCAGACTCGGCGACCCAGACAGGCCCCTACTACGACATCTTCACGCTGCCACGAAACGGCGAGGCGGGCGGCCTCCCCTCCGGAACGGAGGCCTACTACTCGTTCGATCACGCCAACATCCACTTCATCTGCCTGGAGTCGTTCGAGACCAGCCGGGCCACGGGCGGCGCGATGATGACCTGGCTGCAGCAGGACGTGCTGTCCACGAATCAGCCGTGGATCATCGCCTTCTGGCACCACCCGCCCTACAGCAAGGGATCGCACGACTCGGACGCCGAGATCGAGCTGATTGAAATGCGTAAGCATGCCCTGCCGATCCTCGAGCAGGGGGGCGTCGATCTGGTGCTCACCGGGCACAGCCACTCCTACGAGCGCTCGTTCCTCATCAACGGCCACTACGGGCCCTCCACGACCTTCGGCGACGCGATGAAGATGGACGGCGGGGACGGCCGGACCGACGGGCAGGGGGCCTACAGCAAGCCGTCCGCCGGACCGGCGCCGCATGAGGGGGCGGTCTACGTCGTGGCCGGCAGCTCCGGCGAGGCCCGAGGCGGCCCCCTGGACCACCCGGCCATGTTCCTGTCGCTCAACACCCTGGGGTCCCTGGTCCTGGACGTGAACGATCGCCGGCTCGACGCCAGGTTCCTGGACTCCTCCGGTGTGACGCGGGACTCCTTCACGATGATCAAGGGTGTGACGGCGCCGGCGGCCGATTTCGACGCGACACCAACCTCGGGCACCGCGCCCCTCCTGGTCCAGCTGACCGATCGATCGCTCGGCGGCCCGACGGCGTGGTCCTGGGACTTCGACGACGACGGGTCGGTCGACAGCCTGGAGCGGAGCCCCTCCCACGCGTACGCCGCTCCCGGGCTGTACAGCGTGCGCCTCACCGCCTCGAACGTCGCGGGATCCAGCTCGAAGGTAAAGCCGAGCCTGATCTGCGTGCGGTCCGGAGACGGCACCGCGGACGCGGACGGCGACGGGACCCCCGACGGCACGGACGTCTGCCCCTGTGTCCCCGATCCCGGGCAGGAGGACGCCGACGGGGACGGCAGTGGCGACGCGTGCGATGACGACGACGACAACGACGGCGTCGCCGACGCGGCGGACTGCGCTCCCCTGCTGCGCAGCGTGTCCTCCCCTCCGTCCCCGATCGCCGACACGCTGCGACTGGAGCGGGCCGGGGCCGCCACGGACACTCTGCTGCGCTGGAATCGCAGTCGCGGCGGGTACACCGCCAATGTGTACCGCGGCACCTTCGCGCCGACCGGTCCGCGCTCCCGTAACGAGACCTGCCTGCAGGCCGAAGTCCCCGGCACGGAGCTCGTGGACCCGGAGGCGCCCCAGGCCGGCCTCTCCTTCTACTATCTGGTGAGCGCGCGCAACACCTGCGCGGAGAGCGCGGCGGGCCGGGACAGCGCAGGCGGGGACATCGTTCCCACGGTGTCCTGCCCGATCCTCAACCGGGACGGCGACGGCGACGACGTGTCCGACACGGGCGACGCCTGTCCGCTCGTCCCCGACCCTTCCCAGTACGACGCCGATTCCGACACGGTGGGGAATGTCTGCGACAACTGCCTGGAGACGGACAATCCCGGACAGGAGGACGGCGACGGCGACGGGAGCGGGGACGCATGCGACAACTGCCCGGCCATTCCGAACACCGACCAGACTGACACGGACGCCGATGGGGCCGGGGATGCCTGCGACCCGGATGACGACGGGGACGGTGCCCCGGACGGCCTCGACTGCGCCCCCCTGGACGGCGGCGTGAGCGCGCTCCCGGGGCAGATTGACGACTCCCTCGGCCTGGGCCCCGCCCCGGACGACCTGGCCTGGTCGCCGGTTCCCCAGGCCGCCGCGTTCAATGTCTATCGGGGCGCGCTCTTCATTGGACTCCCCTTCGCCTATGACCACGCCTGCCTCGTGGCGCGCACCACGGGCACGACGGCGGCCGACCCGGAGATGCCGGGGGCACAGCAGGGCTTCTATTACCTCGTGAGCGGATGGAACAGTTGCGGGGAGAGACCGTTGGGCTCCGACTCCGCGGGGGTCATCCTCCCCAATTCCTCGGCCTGCCTCTGAACGGAAGCGGCTAACGGCCCCCGATGACGCCGGTGATCGATTTGGCCGGGACCATCAGGAAGTCGTCCGTCAGCGTGATGCCGATCCGGCTGGCGTCGAGGAGAGCGTGCAGCGGGGCCTGGTCACCGAGCGACCAGTCCCCGTAGCCCGGGGCGTGCCGCTTCGTGGGCGCGAGACCTTCGGCGGCCAGGACGCGCGCGGCGAGCGCCTCCACCTCGAGCCCCAGGGCGATCGCGGCGCTGCTGGCGAACGCGTCCGCCAGGAGGCCCCGGGTCATCTCCCCTCGGTCCATCAGGTCGTGGATCCAGGCGTCCGCCTCGGGGCCGATGGTGGCGGCGAACAGGATGGCGCGACGGCAGCCGAGCAGGCGTTCGTGCAGCGACCGGCTCTCCGCCCGGATCGCGCCGGCGAGCAGGCTCACTCCGGCCTCGGGGGTGGCGGCGTCGAAGGCGCCGTAGATCGCCCGGGGGCGCAGGAGCGCCCGCCCTGCCTCCATGACCTCGTCGATGAGCAGGCCGGTCTTCGCGGGCACCTGGCCCGGTCGGCGGTAGCCGAGGCGCATCAGCACCATCGGCCGGGCCACCGTGACCGGCAGGGGATCGGCGATCTGGATGGGAGCCATGGTGTCGGGGGAGCGCGCGCGGACGGCGGGGCGCCTCAGCCGGCGAAGGCCGGGATCGCCTCCATGCCGAACTCCTTCGACTCGCGCAGGACGATCCGGTCGAGCTCCCTGACCTTGTCCTCGGCAAGGTGGAACGGCTCCATGGCGAGGAGCTCCTTCACCCTGGCCTGGGCGCGCTGGTAATCGGAGGGGCCGCCCCCGCCCTGGGGGGCGGAGCTGCGGTCGACCACCTTGCCCGGCATGTATCCCTCTTCCTTGAAGAGCTTGAGGGTCGTCGGATGGCCGAGGAAGTGTCCGGCCTTCACCGCGTCGGGGAGGAAGTCGATGGCCATCTTCTCGTGCCGGTGCTTGATCCCGTCGATCAGGCGGTACGCCATGCCGCACAGCTCGTTGTCGATGACGAGCTTCTCGAGGCTCTGGCAGGTGATGAAGTCCAGGATGCCGACGCCCGAGACGATGTTCACCCCGGCGAGCGCCGCGAACATCACTCCCATGCCCGACTCGTAGCCCGCCTGCGCATCCACCACTTTCGAGTCGGACAGGCCCATGTAGGAGTGGATCGGGAACCCGAAGGTCTTGCCGATCTGCGCGTAGGCGCAGTCGATCATGTACGTCTCGAGCGATCCGAACGGGGTCTGGCCCGCCCGCATGTCCATCAGGCACGGCGCGCCGCCATAGACCACCGGCGCCCCCGGACGGACCGCCTGCGCCAGGGCAATTCCCGCCAGGTTCTCGGCGGTGTGGACCACCAGGGTGCCGGAGAACGTCACCGGCCCCGTCGCGCCGGTCAGGGGGACGGAGATGATCTCCGACGGGAGGTTGTGCCGGGCGCATTCCATGATGCTCTCGGAGGTGAGGATGCTCCACCGCAGGGGGGACGACGGGCAGGCGTCGAAGATGGCCAGGGGCTTCTCGGCTGCCTCCTTCGCCGAGCCCCGGATGACGCTCAGGATCTCGAGCGTCGCCGGGAACGACTCCTCGCGGAACAGCCCCGTGACGATCGGCTTGTTGCAGTGCTGCACCGCCAGGTAGAGCCGGTAGAAGTCGGAGATCTCCATCGGCACGTCCGACGGGACGAGCGAGGTCGACGCGGCGCGGATGTGCGGGAGCTGCTGCACCACGCGCGCCAGGCGGATGTAGTCGGCCGAAGTCGAGGGGCGCGTGTGGCCGTCCGTCTCGAGCATCTTGATCGCCGCCGAACCGGGGTCGTACGTGACGTTGTCCCCCCCGACCTCGATCGAGGCGTCCCCCGTGACGTTCCAGATCTTGAAGGATTTCGGTGCCGTCCGGATGGCCTTCTCGACGAAGTCGCGGCTCAGCCAGGCGCGCTCGGACGCCCGGTCGATGCGCTGGCCGTGCTCGCCCAGAAGGGCCAGCGCCTTCGGGTGCTCGAACTGCAGCCCGATGGTGCCGAGGACCTCGAACGCCTCGTCGATGATCCGGTCGATCATCTCCTTGGAGAGCATCTGGATGCGGGGCCTGAAGGTGGGAACGAGGCTCAAGGGCGGTCCTCCCGGGAGGCGGCGCAGGGGGCGCCGTGCTTCACGGCCTGGCTCAGGCCGGCGATGAACTCGGGCGTGGTGCCGCAGCAGCCGCCGAAGACATTCACGCCGATCGCGGCGATGGTGCGGGCGTCGATCACGAACTCCTCCACCGTCTGCTTGTAGGCCATGGACTCTTTCTCGAGAATCGGCTTCCCCCGGTTCGGCTGCACGATGATGGGGAGGTCCGTGCTGTCCCGCAGGAGGCGCGCCAGCTCGATGAACACCGGGCTGCCGTGTGAGCAGTTGCTGCCCACGATGTCCGCCCCGTTGTCCTTGAGCACCTTCAGGCAGTGCGGCACGGTCTCCCCCATCAGGGTGAAGAAGCCGCGCGGGTTCCGATCGAACGTCATGCAGACCACGACCGGCAGCGACGACCGCTTCTTCGCGGCGCGCAGGGCGCACAGCGCCTCCTCGAGGGAGTACATCGTCTCGATCGAGATCAGGTCGACGCCCCCGTCGACGAGCCCCTCGACCTGCGCCTCGAACGAGGCGTCGAACTCCTCGCGCGTGAACTCCCCCATCGGCTTCATGAACTTGCCGATCGGGCCGACGTCCCCGGCCGCGTAGCGATCCCCGGGGCAGATCCCCTTCAGGGCCTTCGCGGCCAGGCAGTTGGCGTCGTAGGTGCGGTCCTGCAGGTCGCGCTCCGACAGCTTGATGGGGGTGCCGCCGAAGGTGTTCGTCTGGACCACGTCCGATCCGGCTTCGTAATAGGCGCGGTAGACTTCGTTGACGACCTCCGGCTTCTCCCAGTTCCAGGGCTCCGGCGACTCCCCGTCGAGGAGGCCGGCGGCGAACAGCATGGTCCCCATGCCGCCGTCGTAGACGACCAGGCGTTTCTGGACCAGCTCGCGGAAATCGGGCTTCATCCCCTATCCCGTCATGTGAAACCGGGTGCGCAGCGAGAGCTTATTCTAACGCAGCCGCCGCCGCCTCGCGAGCCCATTCGCGCTGGGAGCCGGTCCTGGGAGCCGGTCACGGATCATGCACCCGGGGTCTCGGGCAGGGCCGGGAAGGGGGCGTCGGCGGGACCGACCCGGTCCTCTTCGATGGGACCGGTCGCGGCGAGGACGAAGGCGGCCCCGATGATGAGGGCCGCGCCGGCCCACTGCAGCGGCCGGAGCCTCTCGTCGAGCAGGAAGGCGGCCAGGAGGAGGGTGCCGAGCGGCTCGAAGGTGCTCAGGACCGATGCCACCTGAGGACCGACCCTCTTCAGGCCGGCCAGGAACAGCACGAATCCGAATACCGTCGACGACAGGACGAGCCCGGCCATGCTCCCCCACTCCATCGCCGTCCGCGGCCAGAGGAACCCGCCGCCGAGAAGCGCGCTTCCCGCCCCGAAGGAGAGGGCCGCCCCGGTGATGATGTAGGCGCCGGAGACCGCTCCCGGGATGCCGGGCGTCAGGTGGTGCATCCAGATGAGGAAACCCGCGTACCACAGTCCCGACAAGACCGCCAGCGCCGCCCCCGTCGCATCCACGGCGCCGCCGATGGGGCCGGCGCACAGCCAGACGCCCATCATCGCCAGGACAATCGCCCCGAGCCGCGACGACTTCGGGCGACGTCGCGAGATCCCCCAGAGCATCAGGGCGAGAAAGGCGGGGCAGGTGTACAGGAGCACTTCCGTCAACCCCGCCGGAATCCGCTTCAGGGCCAGGAAGAAGAGGGCCGACTGCCCCGAATATCCGACGATGCCCCACACGATCAGTTCCGCCCGGCGACGGCCGGGGAGATGGACGCACGCCCGCCGGTACTCTCGCGCGCCCAGGACCCAGAGCCAGAGGATCGCGGCGGCGAACAGATAGCGGGACGCCAGGAGGGGCCAAAGCGGCAGACCGAGCGCCAGGGCGAACTTGCCGAAGATCGACAGGAGCGAATAGCAGAACGCCGAGGCGATGATGAGCGCGAATCCGCGCACATCGGGCGACGGCGACTCTCGCATTCGCGTCTCGGACGGCACGGCCACCCTCCGCGGCCGCCGGCGGCGGCAGCCCGAAGCCGCGAATTATAGTCGTGATATCGTGGCCACGATGGGGACCGGGGCCGGCGTCGGAATTTCCGGGGAGACCGAGGCGCTCGCCGCCGCGAGGAGCGCGGCGCGCCAGGCGCTCGAGGGCTGCGGCTCGGCGCGCGCCGACTGGGGCCTGGCCTTCATCACCTCCTCGCACCGGCCCCAGTACGCCGTCATGCTGGCCGAGATCCAGAGGACGCTCGGCACCGAGTTCATCGCGGGCTGCAGCGCTTCCGGCGTCCTGAGCGGGTCGGAGGAGATCGAAGGGCGTCCCGGCGCCGTCGTGCTCGCGGTGCGATCCGATCGTCTGAGCGCCGAGACCCTGTACGCGCCGATCGGCGACGACGACCCGCGCGGCGCGGCCCGCGAGATCGGCCGGCAGATCCAGGGCCGGGCCGGCGGGCTCCTGGTCCTCCTGCCGGACCCTCTGGCCGCCCGGCCCGACCACCTCCTGCACGAGATCGGGCGCGCCGCGCCGGGGCGCGAGGCGGTGGGGGCCGCGGCCTCGGGCGACCCGGCACTGCGGAGCACCTTTCAGTTCTATGGACGGAACGTCGCCAGCCGGTCCATCGCGGGGCTCCATCTGTCGGGGGGCCTGCGCCGTGCCATCGGCATCACCCAGGGCTGCCAGCCTCTCGGTCCGATGGGACGCATCACCGCCGGGGATGGCAACGTCATCCTGAAGATCGACTCGCGTCCGGCGCTGGACGTCCTGCGCGCACGACTACCCCCGCCTCTGGCCTCCTCGATCGAACGTCTCGCGGGGCACCTGTTCGTCGGCCTGCCCCCCGACCCGAACCAGGAGACCATGGCCCCCGGCGAGTACCTGGTTCGCCAACTCATCGGCGTCGACGCCGCGCGGGGCGCCCTGGTGATCGCCGCCACCGTGAGGGAGGGCGAGCCGGTCCACTTCGTGCTGCGCGAGGCGCACGCGGCCCGCCAGGACCTGAAGGAGATGCTCAGGCCGCTCGCGCCGGCGGTCGCCAGGGAGGAATTCCGCTTCGGCCTCTACTTCAACTGCGCCGCCAGGGGCTCGTCCCTGTACGGGATGCCCGGCATCGACACGGCCTACATCTCGTCCGCCCTGGGGAATCTGCCGCTCGCCGGCTTCTTCGGCAACGCCGAAATCGCGCCCCTGCGAGGCGAGAACCGGCTGTTCACGCACACCGGCGTCCTGGCGCTCATCGGCGAGAGCTCCGACGTATAATGGTGTCGCCCGCCCATCCTGCCGTCCGGAGACATGACCAGGATTCCCGCCCTCCAGAATGAGATCGTCGCGCACCTGCGCGCCACGGGGCGGGCGGAGACCAGCCGCAGTCTGGCTTCCCGCTTCCTGCGCATCGAGCATGGCGACGAAGAGACCTGCCGCCGCCTGCTGGCCCCATTTCTCGCCACGGTGCCCGGCGTCGTGCACCGCCCGGACGAAGGCTGGTCGCTGGTGAAGGGGGCCCGCGCCGCCGCGGGCGCGCCCGCCCTGGATGATGCCGCGGCGGACCGGGGCGTCCCGCCGGCGCGGCAGGGCATGGCGCTCTCGGACTTCGTCGCCCTCGCATCGGAGGGGGCCGGGCCGGCCGGGAGCGGCGCCGTCCAGGTCGTGAGCCTCCTGCCCGTTATCGCGGGGGAGGCCTGCCAGGAGGAGCACTTCCCCGCCTGGGCCGACGACGAGGACGCCCGGCCGGGGGACGAGCCGGCAGCCAGGGGACTGACTCCTGCCGTCCTCGAGGACCTGTTGCAGACGATCGGCGATCTGCCGGTCGTCTGCCATCGCGTGGCGCGCGAGGTGGAGCCGATCCGCCGCCTGGGTGCCGCCTCGGGCCTGCCCTTTCAGGCGCCGGTGATTTCCGCCGCCAAGCTGGGCCATCTGCTTCTGGGGCTCAAGGCGAACCACGCCGTCGTGGACCTGGCGGCCGCTCTGGGGGAGGAGGCCGGCGGGCCCGACGATTGCCGGGGGCGCGTCCGTCTCGTCGCCGCGTCGTTCCTGCGGCTCCTTCCCCTTCTCAAGGAGCGCGGGGTCGACTCTCTGGAGACCCTGCTCGAGTACCAGGACATGCCGGCACCGCCCGTGGATCTGTCGGGGTGCGCGTTTTCCGCGGAGGATCTCAAGGCCCTGCCCGCCGTCCCCGGCGTGTACCGCTTCCTCGATTCCCGCGGAGAGGTCTTCTACGTCGGCAAGGCCAAGAACCTCCGGGTGCGTCTCGGGTCCTATTTCGCCCCTTCGGCCCGCGGCACGGCCAAGGGACGGGCGGTCCTGGAGCAGATCCACTCCCTGGCGTACGACACGGTCGCTTCCGAGATGGAGGCGGCGCTGGTCGAGGCGGCCCTGATCACCGAGCACCGCCCGCGCCTCAACCGGCAGTTCGACGTCCACGAGCGCCCGGCGCCCTATGGCCCGCGCCTCAACCTGGTGGTCGTCCTGAGAGACGCCCCCGGCCCGCGACCGTCCGAGGCGGGATGCACCCTGCACTTCCTGCGCGGGGGGCGCTACCTGGCGCGTCTCGGCGGCGTCGACGGCGCGCTCGGGCTCCTCGAGCGGATCTTCTTTGCGGGACGCGCCGACTCTCCCGCCCGGGCCGGGGTCCCGGACGACACAGGAGTCGACATCGACTGGCAGCTGGTCAGCTCGTTCCTCCGCAGGCACAGGGACGACGTGAACGTCCTGGACGTCGACGAGTGCGCCTCGGCGAGCGAGGCGGCTGCACGGTTGCGCGTCCTGGCGGGCGCGGCGCTCTCCGGACCAGGGCGGACCGTCGCGCGTTGACCGCGGGCGTCTGGGAGCCTTTTCGGGTTCCTAGTTCACCCGGTAGACAGGGCTCTCGGGCGACAGTCCCGGGCCGCCGACCTCGACGATCGACGCCTGGGGATTGAGCTGGCGCAGGATTCCGAGGATCCGGTCGTCCCTCCTGATCAGGGCGACCAGGGCGGGTCGATCCGAAAGGGCCAGGCGCCCTGCGTCCTTCGGACCGAGAAGGACGGGCGGCCGGTCCCGGAGCTCGAACAGGTACACCTCGGCTTCGACCGGGTGGCCATTGACCGGGAATCCTGTGCCGTTCGCGACCAGGAACCGCTCGACCCCGGGGGGCGCGTCCCGCAGCACCCGGGCGGCCGCCTTCAACGCCACATCGTGCGCCTCCGCCATCCGCGGATCGTGCCCCCAGATGACGAAATACCGGTAGGCCGTGAAGTCGCCGATCAGGATCAGGGCGACGACGCCCGCGGCCAGTACGGTTCCCTCCCCCGGCCTGCGGCGGCGCGCCAGGAAGTCGACGGCGCTCTCGAGCCCGGCCCCCGCCAGCAGGGCCACCGCCGGCAGGACCCCCGAGCTCCTGAGGCCGTGCGGCACCCCCTCGACCGACAGGAGATTCGGGAGGAGCAGCGCCCCGAGCCAGCCGAGGAGGAGTGCGGGCATCCGCGCCGGTCGCCTCCACACCAGGACGAGCCCCAGGAGAAACAGGAGGCCGGTGAGCGGATCGAGCATTGGCGCGCCGCTCAGATTGTGGCGCCAGTTCGCATCCCCCGAGACGTGGAACATCAGGAGCGTGGCCTTCAGGTTCGCCGCCAGGTGCGCGGGGACCTCCGCGGCCGTCACTTTCGGACTGAAGACCGACAGGACGCGGTGAGGATAATTGAAGTGCTCCGGATGGTGCAGGTAGTGGAGCAGCATCGGCGAAGCGACGGCGAAGGCGGCCGCCCCAAACAGCAGGATGTTCCTGAGCACCGTACCCCGCCCCTCCCGCGAGCGCGACCATTCGACGAGCAGGTACGCCGGCAGGAGGAGCGGGGCGAAGCGGAATGCCGGGTAGACGTGGATCCCCAGCCCGAACAGCGCTCCTCCCACGATCGGACGCCAGGCTCCCCTGCCCCCGAGCCCCTCGACGAGCAGAGCGATCGAATGAACCAGGAGACAGGGAAGGAGGATGGCCCGGAAGCCGCTTCGGCTCAGCAGGACATGCCAGAAGGAGACGGCGAGGAGGACGGCGCCGAATAGTCCGGCCCTCTCCTGGCCGAGCGCCTTCCCGAGACGGAACACCCCAAGGCAGGTCAGGACCCCGAACAGCGCTCCCGGAGCCCGGACCGTCCAATCGGAGGCGCCGAGCAGCAGGAAGACCAGCCCCATCAGATTGGAATACAGTCCCTCGTCGTAGGCGTAGTGCAGCCGCGGGTGCCCCGAGGCGGCCCGCAGGGCGTCGGTGGCGGTCGTGGCCACGTCCCGATAGTGCGCGGGCGGAAGGCCGGACAGATCGACGAAGCGCAGGAGCGTCGCCGCGCCCAGCGCGAACCATAACAAAAGAAGAGGAGGCCCGAGCCGGCGTTCCATCCGGCCGATTATACCGTCCGGAACGCCAATGGCTTGACGGTCGGCAGCCCCCTTGCGTTCTGCATCCGGCTCCCTATATTGGGTTCAGTCGGCCACGCGCGGCCGTGGAGTGTCATGCCCCCGACCACGAAGATCCTGCTCGTCGACGACGATGCCACGGTCCTCGATCTCGTGCGCGAGACCCTGGAAGGCTGCGGCTACACCATCGACACGGTCACCAACAGCCAGGAGGCGCTCGCCCGCGTCCAGGTGGGCGGCTACTCGATGATCATCCTGGACCTTCTGCTCCCCGACATGAACGGCTTCATCCTGGCGCAGGAGATCAAGCGGCTCGATCCCGGCCTCTCCGATCGGATCCTGTTCATCTCGGGCATCCTGTTCGGGCAGAGCACCGTCGACCATCTCGGCTCGGTCGGCGCCGGCTTTCTGAGCAAGCCCTTCCAGCTCGAATCCCTGATCGAGGCGGTCGACAAGATCGCCAAGAAGCGCGTCGCCTAGCAGCCGGTCCGCGTCGGGCAGGCTCCAAACGATCGACGCCACGGACGGTGTCGCGGCCGCCCGTGGCGTCTGTTCCGTGGAGGAGGGAGCGCCCCTCAGTGCGGGCGCTTTCGTGCAGCAGTTCGTCTAACCCCAGATGATCATCGCCCTCACCTTTGATCGACCACCGCGCCGGCGCGGCGTGCCGCATCGAGCACGGAGTCCATCTGCCGATCGAGAAGGGCGACCCGTTTCTGCAATTCGAGAACGAGCGGCGCCACGGCCGCGCGGTAGCCCAGACGCGGCGCGATGACACCGGTGTCCCCCGCCAGGGCCGATTCGGAGAAGGCGATCCGGCCCATCTCGAAGTCGAGCTCCGCCTGCAGCGCGACGCGAGTCAGGTGCAGGGCGTCGTACGCCCTCTGGTACAGGGCGTCCTCCCGCGGGGGGGGCGTGTACGGCGGCAGGCCCGTGGCCGCCCGCGGCTGGATCGAAGACGGCGGCAGGCGCCTCAGGTCCTTGTTCGAGTACGCCCCGGGCATGTCGAACTTCGCGAGATCGGCGTTCGTATAGAGCTGTTGACCAAAGGTGAGAACGGGCCACACGAGGCCCAAGAGCACGACCGACACTTTCATCGTGAATCCTCCCGATGCGCCGGGCCGGGCGATTCGTCGTGCGAACCATCGCCCCATCCTGGCGGTCCGGGCCCAACCCGATTGAGCCCGGCCTCAAACTCTGCGGCGCTGAGTCCCGTTCATATACGGCGAGAGCGTGAGGCGGGCAATCGGATTCTTCGCTCGGAATTCTGCGTCAACACCGCAGCCAGAGCGGCTTTCGGCGCATCGTCAAATTCATGACGACGAGTCCCGTTGAAAGCCCGGCAGGCGGCCGCTATAATGCCCGCTTCCTCGGAGCGCCCGTCCGATGCGTGGTCTCATGAAATCGATCCTGATCCGATCAGGCCGCACGGCCGGAAGCGCCTGCCTCGGGATTCTGCTCTCGGGCGCCGCTATCCCGCGCAGCTTCGCCGCACCCGGCGTGCCGGAGAGCCGCACTCTCGCGAACGGGCTCAAGGTGGTGGTCCTCGAGGATCACACGCTCCCCCTGACCGCCGTCAGCCTGTGGGTCGGATCGGGGAGCAAGGACGAGATCGAGACATCGGCCGGCTACGCGCACTTCCTCGAGCACCTCATCCAGCGCGGCACCGACACCACCGGGCCGTTCGAGTACCAGAAACGGGCCCACCGCTGGGGGGGATCGCTCGCGGTGCGGGCCAACTACGATCGCACGCACATCACGGCGACCGGCGTATCGTCCCTCGTCGCGGACCAGGTGGACGCCGTGGCCGGCATGGCCCTGAGGGCCAAGCTGGACAACAAGGAAATCGATCTCGAGCTCGGCACGCTGTCGCAGGAGGTGCACCAGTATTACGACGATCCGTCCATGGTCGCGTTTCTGGAGGCGATGCGCGCCGCCTTCCCGAATCACCCCTATCGCTTTCCGCCCCTCGGTAACCTGAAGACCATCGGCACCTTGAAGCATGACCCGCTTTCGGCCTTCTACAAGAACCTGTACGTGCCGAACAACATGGCCCTGGTCCTCGCAGGAGACCTGGATCCGGGGCGGGGATTCGCCCTGGCCGAGCAGGCATTCGGCAAGGCGGCGCCAAGCGCCACCCTGCCGGAAAAGCCCCCGTCGCTCCAGGGGTTTGCCGGACACGACGACAAGGAGAAGCCGCTCGACCTGCGAGAGCCTTGGACCACTCTGTCGTTCGTCGGCCCCGGCTACCGGCACCCGGATCGGGCGGCGTTCGAGGTGCTGGCGCGGGCGCTGGGCGAAGCCGGACGCTCCCCCATCCAGGCGGCCCTGGTGCGGGACAGCGCGGGCTCGCAGGTGCGCGTCAGCTATTACCGGCTCGAGGAGGCCGGCCTGCTCTACATCGGCATGGTCCCCGCCACGCCGGAGCTGTCGTACGCCGCGGCAACCTCGGCCCTCAAGGAGCTCGTGGCCTTCAAGAAACGCGGCATGAAGGACGAGGAGGTCCGGGGCCACGTGCGGAGGATCCTCCTCGAAGAGCGCCTGAAGGCCGAGCGCCTGGCCGAGCGCAGCGAGGGCCTGGGAGAAGCGGCCCTGTTCGGCGGCGTGCGCTACTACTGGGACCTGCCCGATGTCTATGCCCGCCTCACGGCCGCCGAGGTCAACCGCGTCGCGGCAAAATACCTGGTGGGCGAGAACCTACGCCTCGTGGTGATCGTGCCGAAGACCACACCGGCCCAGAGGGAGGAGGACAAGGACGTTTTCCACGCGGCGCTGGACGAGCTCGGCGGGGTCGCCGCGAGCCTCCCCGCTCCCTCGCTCCAGACCGCCCTGTACGCGCCCGAGGAGGCTGCCCGCCTGCGGCCCGAGGCCTGGGGCGATCCGCGCGACGCCCGCGGGGCGAATCCTCCCGTCCGTGCGGTGCTGGACAACGGGCTGGGGCTCGTGGTCCGGGAGGATCACCGGCACTCACTTCTGGCGGTTTCCCTGCAGCTTCCGTTCGGCTCGGGACATGACCCGGCCGGCAAGGAGGGGCTGGCCTATGTGGCCGCCCACGTTCTGCCGATGGCCCCGGCCGCTTCGGCGCGCGGCCAGAGTTCCGGCGAAGCCGAGCGTCCGAGTCCGGTGCCGGAGGTCCTCGTGTCCCGCGACCTGACCGAAATTCGCTTCCGCGTCGACCCCGGCGGGCTGAACGCCGGACTGCAGGCCCTGGCGGGCTGGTTGCGGAAGGCGACCCCGACCGAGGCCTCGTTCGCGGCGGTGCGCAGGGGCAGCCGCCAGGCGCTCGAAAGGGCCGACACCGACCCCTCGTTTATGACCCTGGAGCTGTTCCGCGAGAAGGTCTACGCCGGTCACCCGTATGCGCATCCGGCCGTCGGAACGACCACAGGCCTCGATGCGCTCGCGCTGGCCGACGTCGAGGACTTCCTGAAGCGCCGGCTGGGGCCGCGGGGGGCGGTGCTGGCGATCGCGGGAGACGTGCTGGCGGCCGACGCCAGGAAGGCGGTGGAGGATCAGTTCGGCGACTGGAAGAACCCGAAGGGGGCCGACGGCCCCCCGGTGGCGCCGGGCCCGGCGGTCGAGCACGCGCAACCCGGCGAGGTCAGCCGGTTGATGAGCGGGTCGCAGAGCACCGTGCTCGTCGGGGTCCCCGCGACGTCCATCTCCGATCCCGATTTCGACGACGTTCGACTGCTGGGCGCCGCCTTGACCGTCCTGTCCTTCGAGGACATGGTGTTCGGACGGCGGGCCGCCTTTTCCGCCAGCGCGGTCCCCGAGGCCCTGCGCGACGGCGGGGCGCTGGCGATCCTGGTCGTCACCCAGCCCGCGCGGCGGGAGGAGGCGGTGTTCGACGTCCAGCGATTGATGCGCCGGCTGGCGCTCGAACCGCTCGATCAGAAGGACGTGGACGACTTCGCGCGCGTCGAGGCCGCGCGAGAGACGTCCGAGCTCCAGGGCGTCGCGGCGCTCGCCAGCAGCCTCGGGTATCGCGAGGTGGCCGGGCTCGCGACCCGGGCCCGGGGCAAGCCTTCGGCCCCGGCCTCCGCTCCTTCCCCCGCCCGGTTGAAGGACATGGCGTCCCGCTTTCTCCGTCCCGAGTCCTGGATCGTCGTCAAGGTCGGGCCGCAGGCGAACTAGCCTGTCCGGGTCCGGCGCCGGCTCCTAGGTCCGGGTGTACAGGCCGCTCCGGCCGCCGCTCTTCCGCAGAAGCCGGACCGACTCGATCGTCATGCCGCGATCGACCGCCTTCACCATGTCGTAGAGGGTGAGCAGGGCGGTCGCGGCGGCGACTAGGGCCTCCATCTCGACGCCGGTGCTCCACCGCGCGCGCGCCGTCGCCTCCACGTCGACGCTCATCCCGTCCCTGCCAAGGCGGATGTCGACGCCGACGTGCTCCAGGGGAATGGCGTGGCACAACGGGATCAGCTCGGAGGTCCTCTTGGCCGCCGCGATGCCGGCCACGCGCGCCAGCGCGATCGCGTCCCCCTTGCCGGCCCGGCCCGAGCGGATGGCGCGCCAGGCCGGGCGGCTCATCCGGATCGATCCGCCGGCGACCGCCTCCCTGAGGGTCGGCGGCTTGCCGCTCACGTCGACCATGCGCGCCTGCCCCTTCCGATCCAGGTGGGTCAGGCGCGCGGGGGTGTGCCCTCGTCTTCGGGGTGATCGTTTCATGCCGCCTCCGGGCCGCCCACGATAGCACGCGGGGCGGACTCTTCGGGGAGCCGGGTCCGATTCTCCCGGCGCGCCGTTCGGATCGTTGAGAGTAGAATACGACCCGTCCGGCACCGTTCCCCGTTCCGTCCGGAGATCATCCCGTGACCTCAACCCAGACGCACGTCCAGGCGCCCAAGCCGCCGCGCGGCGGGCGCGCCTACACGCGGGTCATCCGCCGGTTCGTCCGGCTCGGAGCCCTCGAGGACGTGGCGCGCCTGCTCGATCGCATGCGCGCGCCGGACGTGGTGCAGATTCTGAGGTCGCTCGCGCCGGCGGAGCGCAAGGCGTTCCTGGAGGTCCTCCTCGCCCACGAGCGCGCCGGCGAGGTCCTGGCCGGCCTGCCGCAGGCCCAGATGGCGGAGATCCTGGCTCACGCGGGGGACGAGCGCGTCGCGACGCTGGTGTCGCGGCAGGCCCCCGACGAGGCGACCGATCTCCTCCGCCTCCTTCCCGAAGAACGGGCCGACGCCGTCCTGAAGCTCCTGGACGAGAAGACCGCCGCCACCCTCTATCGCCTGATGACCTATGGCCCGGCGACGGCCGGCGGCATGATGACCACGCGGTTCGTGGCGCTCGATCGGCACACGCGCGTCGGCGAGGCGATCGCACGCATCCGCAGCGAGCCGGAGGCGGAGATGGTCTTCTACCTCTACGTCGTTGACGAAACCATGCGCCTGGAGGGCGTGGTGTCCCTGCGGCAGCTCGTCCTGGCGCGGCACGACCAGGAGCTGCGGGAGATCATGAATCAAAAAGTAATCCAGGTGCGCATCGACACGCCGCGCGCCGAGGTCGCGGAGGTCATCGCGCGCTACAACCTGCTGGCGGTGCCGGTGGTCGACTCCGGCAACGTGCTCGCAGGGATCATCACCGTCGACGACGTCATCGACGCCATCACCGACGAGACGACGCGCGAGATGTACCGCATGGCCGGACTGAACACCGAGGACCGCATCGGCACGCCGGCGCGCGAGTCGGTGCGCCGCCGGCTCCCCTGGATGGTGATCAACCTGGGGACCGCCGTCCTGGCCTCGTCGGTCGTGTCGCTCTTCGAGGGGTCCATCGCCCGGGTGGTGGCGCTCGCGACCTTCATGCCCGTCGTCGCCGGCATGGGGGGCAACGGCGCCACCCAGGCCCTGACCGTCATCATCCGCGGCATCGCGCTGGGGGAGATCGACTTCAGCTCGGCGCGGCGCGCCATCCTCAAGGAGGTCACCGTCGGCGCCTCGATCGGTGTGGCGACCGGCCTCCTGATGGCGCTGATCGCCATCGTGTGGAAGGGAAACCCGATGCTCGGCCTGGTGATCTGCCTCGCGATGATGATCAACCTGCTCGTGGCCGGCGCCGCCGGCGCCGCCATCCCGCTGGTCCTGAAATGGATGAAGCTCGATCCCGCGCTGGGATCGGGGGTGATCGTCACGACCTTCACGGACTGCTGCGGCTTCCTGGCGTTTCTGGGGCTCGGCACGCTCCTTCTCGACTACCTCTCGTAGCGCCGCACCTATAATGACCGCCATGAGAGACCGCAGGCAGGATGAGACGCCCGATCTGCGTTCGGACACCGACATCCCGGGCGGCATCCGTTACGATCCCGACCTGGCGGTGCACGAGCCGGCCGAGGTGCCGGCGGAGCCGGCCGCGCCGTCGCGCCGCCTGTCGCCCATCCTGCTCTTCCCCGTCGGGCTCGCGGGACTGGCCATCGCGGTCTATGTCCTCTTCGGCATGATCGCGGGCGAGGGGAAGCCCCCCTCCTCCTACCTCGATGAGATCCGCCTGCGTCGCGTGGACGCATGGCAGCCGGCCTTCGAGCTGTCGAGACTCCTGGCCCAGGAGGGCCATGCGGTCCGTGACCCCGGGTTCGCCACTGATCTCATCGCGCTCTTCGAGGCCTCGCGCGACGCCGATCCGCGGGTTCGCCGATACCTGGCGCTGTCGCTGGGAGAGATCCGCGATCCCCGCGGCGTCGACGCCCTCACGGCCGCCCTGGCCGACGCGGACGAGCAGACCACGATCTACGCCGCCTGGGCGCTGGGGGCGATCGGCGACCGGCGCGCCGCGGCGGCTCTCCTGCCCCTCCTCGATCACCCGGATGCGGGGCTCCGCAAAATCGCGGCCTATGCGCTGGGGGGGATCGATGCGCCCGAGGCCCTGGCGCCCCTCCGGACCCTCCTCAACGATCCGGTCGAGGACGTCGCCTGGAACGCCGCTCTGGCCCTCGCACGCAGGCAGGACCCTGCCGGCCTTCCGCTCCTGGCGCGCATGATCGATCGCACCTACCTCGATCAGGTGCAGCGGCCGGACGACACGGGGCGCCCCCGATCCCTCACGGAGGACCAGAAGGAGGACGCGATCCTGAACGCCCTCCGGGCCCTCGCCGGACTGCGCGACCGCGGACGGCTCGACGCCCTGCAGGCCCTCGGGGCATCCGACCCGAGCCTGCGTGTCCGCCAGGCCGCCCTCGAGACCATCGAGGCGCTCGGGAAGACCCCCTAGATCCTGCGCTCTCCGAGCCGTCCTCGGCCCCGAGTTGCGGGCCAGGGCGGGCGGCCGCGAATCCGAGTGTCTCCTCTCCTCCTCGCCATGCGAGAACTGTCTCCCGGCTAACGGAGCGAGGCTCTTCCGGCGTCGGGAGGCGGGGTGCTTTGGTATTGACAGCCCGGTCGATTCGGTTGAAGATACACCGCCTTTCGGGACGCCCCGCATTGACCGATCGATCGCACGAGGCGCGGCAGTGCGTCCCTGGTTGTGATTTTTTTCACGAACAGGGTCGCTCCGTGACGGACGAGAACCGGAACCCCACTCCAGGAACGCCGGCGCCGCAGGGCCAGGCCCCCGCGCCGGGGCCCGCGGCCGCTCAGCCGGTGGTCCCTCCCGCCGCCGCGAAGCCGGCCGCCCCCTCCCCCGCTCCGGCGAAGGCGGCCGCGGACATGACGCGCCGCGGCTTTCTCTCGACCCTGGGCGTCGCCTGGACGGCGTTCGCCGCCGCCTGCGGGGCCGGGGCGATCGCGACGACACGCTTCATGTTCCCGAACGTCCTGTTCGAGCCGCCGCAGCAGTTCAAGGCCGGCTTTCCGAGCGATTTCCTCGTCGGCACCGTCGATCAACGCTTCAAGGAGTCCTTCGGGGCCTGGATCGTGCGCAACGAGCAGGAGATCTACGTGCTCCGGACGGTCTGCACGCACCTGGGATGCACGCCGAACTGGCTGGAGGCCGAGAACAAGTTCAAGTGCCCCTGCCACGGCAGCGGCTTCTACCGTTCGGGGATCAACTACGAAGGTCCCGCCCCGCGCCCGCTGGAGCGCTACCGCATCGTGCTGGCGGACGACGGGCAGATCCTGATCGACAAGACGAAAATCTACGCCTACGAAAAGGGCGAGTGGGAGAATCCCGAGTCGTTCCTGAAAGTCTGAGGGCGGGGAGATCGCCGCGGCTGCGCCGCGAGCCCCCGGGGAGATTCGTGCCATGTCTCTTCTGAAGAAGCTCTGGGAGTACACCCGCAACACCCAGGTGTGGAATTCCATCTTCCGGCACGGCCCGCCGGACACCGCCCGCAACCGCGGCCTGGCCGTCCTGACGAACGTCTACCTGCACCTGCACCCGGTCAAGGTGCGCAAGAGCGGAATCCGCCTGCGCTTCACCTGGTGCATGGGGGGGATCACCTTCTTCCTGTTCCTGGTGGAGGTGGCGACCGGCCTGCTGCTGATGTTTTATTACCACCCCACGGTCGAGTACGCCTACGTGGACATCGTGGACCTGCGCGAGCAGGTGCCCCTGGGCGTGATGCGCGAGCTGCACCGCTGGGGCGCCCATGCCATGGTGATCACCGTGTGGCTGCACATGCTGCGGGTCTTCATGACCGGCTCGTACAAGCCACCCCGCGAGTTCAACTGGAACGTCGGCGTGCTGCTCCTGGTGCTGACCCTCCTCCTCTCGTTCACCGGCTACCTGCTCCCGTGGGACCAGCTGGCCATGTGGGCGGTCACGGTCGGCTCGAACATGGCGCGGGCCACGCCGCTCCTGGGGCACGAGGGCCCCGGGGCGAGCCTGCTCAAGATCGGCGACATCAGCCTGGTGAACGCCGGGAACGACGCGCGCTTCGCGCTCCTGGCCGGCCGGTTCGTCGGCGCCGGCGCGCTCCTGCGCTTCTACGTCCTGCACTGCGTGGGCATTCCGCTGGTCGCGACCATCCTGATGGCCGTCCACTTCTGGCGCGTCCGCAAGGACGGCGGAATCTCGGGACCCGTCTGAGGACACGCCGTTCATGATCGAGACGCTCAAGCACGCGGTCAACTGGCTGTCCGAGCCGTCCCGCTTCTTCACCCTCACGGTGGTGGCGTTCTTCGCCCTCCTGTTCCCGGGCGAGATGGGACCAGCCTGGCTGCGCCGCATGACCCGGCCTCTCGGGGCGATCTACCGGCCGAAGACCGGCGGCATCGCGTTTGCCGTGCTCGGCGTCTTCTTCCTCCTCGCCTGCTTCGACGCGAATTTCGCGGCCATCGTCCTCAAGCCCGACAACGTGCCGATCGCGGCGATGATCTTCCTGGTCGCCTTCTTCGTCTGGTTCGCTCTCAAGGAGGGGCGCCGCAACGACGCCCTGGCGGGGGCCGGACAGCCGATTGTCGAGAAGCAGGAGGCGGGCGACGGGAAGGTCCTGGTGTGGCCCGATCTCGTCCACACCGAGTTCATCTGCCTGATCCTCTGGACCGTCTTCCTGATCCTCTGGTCGATCGTCCTCAAGGCCCCGATCGAGGAGCCGGCCAACCCGGCGAAGACCCCGAACCCGAGCAAGGCCCCCTGGTATTTCCTCGGGCTGCAGGAGATGCTCGTCTACTACGACCCCTGGATTGCCGGCGTCCTCCTGCCGGGGCTCATCATCGTGGGGCTGTGCGCCATCCCTTACATGGACAAGAACCCCAAGGGGAACGGCTACTACACCTGGAAGGACAGGAAGCCGGAGATCACGATCTTCCTGTTCGGCTTCGTGGTCCTGTGGGTCTGGCTGATCATCATCGGGACCTTCCTGCGCGGGCCGAACCAGAACTTCTTCGGTCCGTTCGAGTACTGGGACTCGCACAAGCTGGTGCCGCTGATCAACATCGACCTGTCGCAGATCATCTGGGTGAAGACCCTGGGAACGGCCCTGCCCAAGAACCCGCTGATCCGCGAGAGCTTCGGGCTGATCCTGGTGGCGGCGTTCTTCCTCGGGCTGCCGCCGCTCCTTGCGAAGACGTGGCTGAAGACCCACTACGAGAAGCTCGGGCCGGCGCGCTTCCACATCATGGTGTTCCTGGGGCTGACCATGCTGAGCCTGCCGATCAAGATGATGCTGCGCTGGACGTTGAACATGCACTACATCGTGACCATCCCGGAGATCTTCTTCAACATCTGAGGGCGGAGAGGGTCCAGCACCCCCGGAGGCCGAAGCGGCCGTGCCGAAGCGAACCGACGAATACCTGAGAAACATGAAGGCGATGAACGCGCTCTTCGCCGCGAGCAGCGTCGGCCTCTTGCTGACCCTGGTGGCGATGGTCTACGAGGACTACCACCGCGGCTGGAAGGGGTACCAGCAGGGCTTTCAGCGCCTCGAGGCCGAGAAGACGCGGGCGCAGATCCAGGCGGAGGAGCAGAAGATCGACCAGTCGGCCCTGCAGGCCCTCAAGGACCAGCTCGCGGAGGCGCAGAAGGCGGCCTCCCAGCACGGCAAGGACCTCGAAGAGGCTCGAGCGAAGCTGCGCGCGATCGAGGTGGCCAACTACAGGGACGACCTCAGCTACCGGACGATCAAGTCGACGTTCGACGCCCGGAAGTTCGACTACGAGGAGGCGGCCCACAAGGGCGCTCCGAACGCCGAGGCCGTCAAGAAGGACGTCGACGAGCTCGCGAAGCGGCTCGAGGACCTGCGCGTCCGGCTGCTTCTCCACGAGAAGGAGAAGGCCGAGGCGCAGGCCGCGATCAACGTCCTCACGGGGCGGACGGACGAGGCCGCAAAGAAGATCGGCGAGCTGACCGCGGGGATCACCCGGCTCGAAAAGAGGCTGCAGAAGGTGGCGCCGTCCGGGCTGATGAAGGTCGCCATCGATCTGCTCAACGCTCCCCTGCTGGACTTCGTCGCCCCGACGCTCCGCATCCAGCAGGTGGTCCTCGACCAGGTGCCGATCGACATCAACTTCGCCAAGGTCCCCCGGGCCGACCGCTGCCAGACCTGCCACCTCGCCGCGGACCGGGCCGGGTTCGAGGAGGACCCCCAGCCCTACGCGACCCACCCGAAGCTGAACGTCTTCCTGGGCGGGTCGTCCCCCCACCCGATCGAGAAGTTCGGCTGCACGCCTTGCCACGGGGGCCGTGATCGGGCCGTGGACTTCCTGTACGCGGTCCACACCCCCGACTCGGCGGATCAGAGGAAGGAGTGGGAGGAGACGCACGGCTGGGAGCGCGATCACTACTGGGAGCATCCGATGCTGGCCCGGAGCGCCACGGAGGCCTCCTGCCTGAAGTGCCACCAGGGAGTGGTGGCGGTGCCGCAGGCCCCCCGCCTGAACCATGGCACCGAGGTCGTCGACCGCTACGGCTGCTATGCCTGCCACAAGATGCGCGGCTTCGAGAACCGGCCGAAGGTGGGCCCGATCCTGACGCGCCCCACCGCCAAGCTGCTGCCGGAGTGGACGGCGCGCTGGATCAAGAACCCGAAGGCATTCCGCCCGAGCACGCGCATGCCGCGTTTCTTCGGGCTGTCGAACAACCAGGAGCCGGGCGATGCGGAGCGCGAGGACGCCGAGGTCCTGGGCGTCCTGGCCTACCTGACCTCCAAGTCGGAGACCATCTCCTACCCGCCGCTCCCCGGACGCGGCGACGCGATGCGCGGCCGGAGGCTGGTGCGGACGGTCGGCTGCATGGGCTGCCACGCCATCGAGCGTGACGAGGTCAAGCCGGACGTCCTCCAGGCGCGGGCCCGCGGCGAGACGGCCGACCCGATCGCCTGGGAGCGGCGCTTCGGCCCCGACCTGTCGCGCATCGGCAGCAAGGCCCGGCCGGAGTGGATCTACCAGTGGATCCGGAACCCCAAGCAGTACAATCCCGAAACGCGCATGCCGAGCCTGCGCCTCACCGAGCAGGAGGCGCTCGACGTCACGGCTTACCTGGCGTCCTTGAAGGACGACTCCGCGCCCGCGGAGCAGGTCGCCCCCCCCAGGCCCCAGCCCGAGGCGCGCGACCGGGCGCTCCTCGCCTACCTGTCGCAGCGCATGCCGCCGGCGGACGCGCAGGGGAAGATCGACGCGATGAGCGATGCGGATCGCGACGTCCTGCTCGGGGAGCGGACGATCGCGCGCTACGGCTGCTTCGGGTGCCACCTCATCCCGGGATTCGAGAAGACGCCGCAGATCGGCACCGACCTGTCCGAGGAAGGGAGCAAGCCGGCCGACCTCCTGCTCTTCGGATTCGAGCCCATCGAGCACACCGCCCCGGTCTGGTTCCTGCACAAGCTCAAGGATCCGCGATCGTTCGATGCCGGACACCAGGCGCCGTTCTACGACCGCCTGCGCATGCCGCAGTTCGGCTTCAGCGAGGAGCAGGCCTCGTCCGTCACGCTCCTCCTGCAGGGCCTGACCAAGGAGAAGATGCCGAAGGAGAGCATGCGCCTCCTGTCGGCGCGCGACGAGGCGATTGAGTCCGGCCGCCGCCTGGTACGGGACTTCAACTGCCAGGGATGCCATGCGCTCGACGGTCGCGGCGGCGCCGTCAAGGACGCCATCGCCCAGAACCTGGTCGCCGAGGGGCGCTCCGAGGAGGAGGCGCAATCGATCGCGCCGAGCTTCTCCCCTCCCATCCTGGAGGGGGAGGGGGACAAGGTGCAGCCGGACTGGCTGTTCTCCTTCCTGAAAAACCCCACGCCGATCAGGCCGTGGCTGGACGTGCGCATGCCGACGTTCGGCTTCACGGACGAGGACGCCGATCGACTCGTCCATCACTTCGCCGCACGCGAGCAGCGGACCTTCCCCTTCCAGACGCTGCCTCAGGCCCCCCCGCAGGGACCGGAGATGCAGGCGGCTCTCAGGATGTTCGGTCCCGACTATTTCAACTGCTGGAACTGCCACCAGCAGGGGGCGCGCAAGCCGTCCGGACCGCCCGAGGGATGGGCCCCCGACCTGACGCTGGCCTTCCGGCGGCTCAATGCCGACTGGATCGAGCGCTGGCTGGCGAACCCGCAGAAGATGATGCCCGGGACGAAAATGCCGACCTTCTACGATCCGGAGGATCCCGCCGGGTCGGCTCCCCCGGACGTCCTGGGCGGGGATCCGCACCGACAGATGAAGGCGCTCAGCGCCTACGTGTTCACGCTCGGCCTGAGGCGCTCCGGTGCGGGCGGGCCGGCGCAGCCCTAGGGATGGGTCCGGGCATTCGCCTGGGCCGCGGACCACTTCGAGGTTAGAATCGTCGTTCCTGTGCAGAAGGAGCCCACGACCATGAGCAGATCCCGCATGATTCCGGTGTCCCTCCTCGTTCCCATCCTGGCGCTTTGGGCCGCGGGGCCCGCGCGCGCCGGCGACATCGTCGGCAAGGTCCGGTACGCCGGAACGGCGCCGGTCCCGGCGAAGATTCAGGTCACCAAGGACCAGGCCGTGTGCGGCAAGGCGACGCATGTCGACGAGTCGCTCATCGTCGGCCCCGACAAGGGCGTGATGTATGTCGTCGTCAAGGTCGCCGATCCGAAGGACGGAAAGAAGATGACCCCGCCCAAGAAGCCGGCCCTCGACCAGAACGGCTGCAAGTTCGTCCCGCACGTGGAGATCGTGCCGGCGGGGCAGGAGATCGACATCATCAACAGCGACGGCATCCTGCACAACATCCATTCCTTCCCCAAGAACAACCCGCCTTTCAACAAGGCGCAGCCGAAGTTCAAGAAGGTGATGCCGGCCACGTTCGCGAAGCCGGACATCGTCCAGGTCAAGTGCGACGTCCACAGCTGGATGAACGGCTGGGTCGTCGTGGCGGAGCATCCGTACTACGCCCTCACCGACGCCTCCGGGGCCTACACGATCAGCGGCGTGCCGGCCGGGACCTATACGATCGAGACCTGGCACGAGAAGCTCGGCAAGCAGACCAAGTCGGTCACCGTTCCGGCGACCGGCTCGGTCACGGCCGATCTGGAGTACGCCGCGAAGTAGGCTCGCGGTCCGGCCGGATACTCGGACCTGCTTCCACGAGGGTCCTCACGTAGTCGATCAGGAGGCGCCGGGAGCTCGCATCGGGCACCGCGTCGGCGTACGACGGCATCGCGGTCCCGATCCCCCAGCGGATCGATCGGTCGAGCGCCTCGGGCGAGGCGCCGGCGCGGAGCGCGCAGGCATGCGTCAGGTCCGGCGCGGAGCCCGGTATCCCGGCCGCGTCGTTTGCGTGGCAGGTGGCACAGCCGAGTCCATCCCAGAGCCGCCTGCCAGCCTCGAGTCGGGCCGCATCCGGTTGCCCCACGGCTCCGGGGCGGTCTTCTTCTGCGTCCCCCGGCACCGCAGCGAGGCCCGTGCCGTTCAGGGCCGGTGAGAACCCCTTCACGGCCAGCACGAGCGCCCAGCGGTCCCGCTCCCCCAGCCAGTAGAACGACGGCATCGCCGCGCCGGTCCCGGAGCCGAGAGTGATCGTCCGGAACAGGTCGGCGTCGGCGGGCGGCTGTGCGAGCGGCGTCGATCGGAACCTGAACGACGCGGCGGCCAGGTCACGCGGCGCGATAGTGAAGAAGCCGGCGGCCTCTCCCCTGCCGTCACCCGCCTCCCCGTGACACGAAGCGCAGTGCCGGCGGTACAGTTCCCGTCCTCGATCGGCGAGCGCTCCGTCGGAGGCGGGAGGATGCGGGACCTCCACCTCGCGCCCCCGCCATTCCGCCCAGATGTCGCGCCGCCCGCGGCCGAGCGCCTGGAGGTAGGCGACCAGGCGGCGTGCGTCGGGCGTCGGCGAGGGAAGCCCGCCGGAGGGACGGAACAGGTGCCGCGATGCGGGCATCCGCGAGCCGCGCACGACCGCGCCTGGCGCGTAGAGATGGGCGTAGTGCCACTCGTCGCTGTGACGGTGCCCCTCCAGTCCGAGGTCGGGACCGACCCGCGATCCGGCGCCCGTCGTTTCGGGGAGAGGGGACGGCGGGAGGACGGGTCGGGCGTCCTCTCCCGGCCGGTCGAACAGAGTATGGCAGCGCGCGCAGTTCTCCGCGCGGTAGACCCCCTCGCCCGCCCTCTCATCCTCGGTCGCGAGGAGGGTCTCCTCGCGACCCCCGCCCTCCGTGGCCGGCACTCGGTGCGGGCCTGGCTCCCCGCTGCACGCCGGGACGAGAGCGGTCGCGGCGGCCAGGAGAACAAGGAGTCGGACCGGGCATCCGGCCGGGCCGGACGGATGCGTGGCGCCGCTGCGGATGATCCTATTTCCCCGCCGGTGGGGGCGCCTCGCCCGAGGCGTGTCCGGCATGTCGTTGCGCCCTGTAGATGAGGGCGATGAACCAGGACACGACCAGGATCAGGATGCCGAGCAGGAAGTACACACTGAAGGCGATCCCCCGCCCGACCTTCCCCGATGCCGCCGCCGCGCCGCACATGGCGCACTGGGCCAGGACCTCCGGCGCGCGCAGGAGCCCGCAGGAGAGGGCCAGGAGGAGGGCGGACCGCCGGCGCTTCATTTATATAAGATACAGCACGACGTACAGGCCGATCCAGACCACCCCGACGAAATGCCAGTACAGGGCGCACACCTCGATGGCCCGCTGCCGCCTATCGGGCACCCACAGCTCGCGCTGCCTGAACGCGATGATGAGGAGCCAGACGATCCCGCTCAGCGCATGGGCGGCGTGCATGCCGGTCAGGACGTAGAAGGTCGATCCGTACGTCGTCCCCGAAAAGGACAGGCCCGCTCCGAAGAGGATCGTCCACTGGGCGACCTGCAGGGACATGAACAGCACCCCCAGGCCCGCCGCGGCGAACAGGGCGCGCCTCAGCCCGGCGGCGTCCAGTCCGCGAAGCGCGCGCACGCCTCGATGCAGCGCGAGGCTGGACAGGGCGATCACGACGGTGCTGCATCCGGCAAGGCGCACGGGCAGCCGCGGCAGCCCGGGTCCGGGCCAGACGGGGGCGCCGTAGCGCAGGACCAGGTAGCCGCCGATCATCCCGGCGAACAGCATCGTCCCGGCCATCAGGAACACGAGCGTCGCGAGCCGGTGGTTCTGCGTGCCCGGCCCCGAGGGAGCGTGCCTGCGATCGTCGGGCTGGAGGGTCATCGGGTTCCGCGCCGCGACTCTATCCGAACGGCGGGGCCGTCCGATCGAATGCCATCAGGCAGAGGAGGACCGGCAAGTAGATCACCGAGGCGAGCAGGAGACGCCTCGCCGCCCTGGGCGTCGGGTTCAGGACGATCGGGACGGCGCAGGCCGTCAGAACGATCCCGAGCATCAGGGCGCCGTAGAAATAGTAGACGCCGGACAGAGCGAGCAGGGACGGCGTGAGGCTGAGGGGCAGGAGGACCAGGCAGTGCGCCAGGATCTGCCTCCCGGTCGAGCCGCCATGGGGATCCACGACCGGCAGCAGGCGGAACCCGCCCCGGGCGTAGTCCTCGCGGTAGAGAATGGCGATCGACAGGGAGTGCGGGAGCTGCCACACGAACAGGATGGCGAACAGGGCGATTCCGCCGGCGGCGATGTCGCCGTGTGCCGCGGTCCAGCCTCCGAGCGGCGGCAGGGCTCCAGGTAGGGCGCCGACCAGAGTGCACAGCGATGAAACCCGCTTGAGCGGCGTGTAGACCAGCACGTAGCTGAGGAGCGTCAGCGCGGCCAGACCGGCGGTGAGCAGGTTCACGGTCAGCGCCAGGTGCACGAGCCCCGCGGCGGCCAGGCCGCTCGCGAACACCAGGGCGTGATTCGGATCCATGCGGCCGGCGGGAAGCGGCCGCTGCCGGGTGCGCAGCATCAGGCCGTCCTGCTCCCGTTCCACGTACTGATTGAAGGCGCTGGTGCCGGCCGCGACGAGGGCGGTCCCGAGAAGCGTGTTCAGCAGGAGCACGAAGTCCAGGCTCCCCCGCGATCCGAGATAGAAACCGACGAGCGTCGTGACCAGCACCAGGGAGGTCACGCGCGGCTTGGTCAGCTCGACGAAATCACCGAGGCGTTCGCGCACGCTCGGACGGACCAGCGGCTGGGCGGCCTCGTGCAGGGCGCTCACGCCGCGCTCCCCGCCGTGGTCACGGGGGCCTCCGCGGCACGTCCCGGCCGGAGCGTCCCCCGCGAGGGGACGTCCGAACGCTGCCGGCTCCGTGCCCGGGCCGCCCGCACCGTCACCACGAGGCAGGTCGACAGCAGAAGGGCTCCCACGACCACATGGGCGGTCGCCGGCAGAACCGCGAGCCGGGTGAGGACGGTGGCCGCCCCCAGCCCGATCTGCGCGGCCACCATGAGCAGCAGCCATCGCGCCGGCACGGCGAGCCCGGTGATGCCGGAATGATTCACCAGGATGCGTCCGGCGAGGACGAAGACGGCGACGGCCACGAGGAGCGCACCGATGCGATGGGCGAAGTGGATCACAATCTCGGACGACGCCAGCGGGGGCACGATCCGTCCGAATGCCAGCGGCACGTCCGGAATCGCCAGGCCCGCCCCCGTATGCCGCATGACGGCGCCCAGGATGAGCTGCAGGTAGACCAGCCCGGTCGCGAGCGCCCCCAGCTTCCAGAGAGAGGGCGGGACGATCGCCCCGGCGTCCGTCCTCGGGGAGAGGAACGGCTCCGAGGTCGCCAGGGTCAGGACCACGACGATGCAGAAGAAACCCTGGGCCAGGCAGGCGTGCAGCACCGAGACGGATGGAGGCAGGCGCAGGAGCACGGTCAGCCCCCCGAGCAGCCCCTGGGCGAACACCGTCCCCACCGCCGCATACGCCAGACGGCGCACCCAGGGGCGGCGCTCACGTCGATGGAACCAGAGGGCCAGTCCGAGGGTGAGGAGGCCGACGCACGCGGCCACGAGCCTGTGGCCGTGCTCGAACAGGACGCCGCCCGTCATCGGTGGAAAGACGCGGCCGAACGACAGCGGCCAGTCCGGCACGGCAAGACCCGATCCGGTGCTGGTCACCAGCCCGCCGGCCAGGAGGAGCAGCAGGGTCGCGAGGGTGCAGAGCAGCGCGTACCGGTGCCGCCATGTCTCGAAGGGGGTCACCGTCGGGGTCTCGGAGCGCGGCAGCATGCGCCGTACGAAGCCTAGGACCGCGCCGGCGTCATGACGGTCCTGCCCGGCGTGGGCGCGCCGGCCCCGGGGAGATCCTGCGGCATGTAGTCCTCCGTCATCCCCGGCAGGCTGTACTCGAACGGCCCGCGGTAGACCGTCGGCACCTTCTCCCCCCAGTTGCCGTGCGGCGGGGGCGAGGGGGCGGCCCATTCCAGCGAATTCGCATGCCAGGGGTTGCGTTCGGCCTTCTTCCCCCAGAACAGGCTGCAGATGAAATTGGCCGCGAACAGGATCTGCACCCCCCCCAGGATGAAGGCATTGACGCTGATGAACTCGTTCATCGGCTGCATCGGCTTGAGGAAATCGTACAGGGTCGGGTCGTAGATCCGCCGCATGTGGCCGCCCATCCCGAGGATATGCATCGGGAAGAAGGTCAGGTTGAAGAAGATGAACGACAGGACGGCGTGGACGAGGTTGACGGTGGGGTTGAGCATCCTGCCGAACATCTTCGGGTACCAGAAGTTGATCGCCGCGAAGACCCCGAACAGGCTGCCGCCGAACAGGACGTAATGCAGGTGCGCCACGATGAAATAGGTGTCGTGGATGAACATGTCGACCGGCGTCGAGGCCATGAAGATGCCGCTCAGGCCGCCGATGATGAACGTCGAGACGAACGCCAGGGCGTGGAGCATCGCCGGCGTGAAACGGATGGCCCCTCCCCAGAGGGTTCCGAGCCAGTTGAAGGTCTTGATCGCCGACGGCACGGCGATGACCATCGTCGAGATCATGAAGGTAGTGCCCAGGGTCGGGTTCATGCCGCTCTGGAACATGTGGTGGCCCCAGACGATGAAGCCGAGTCCGGCGATCCCCATGAGCGAGAAGACCATCGCCTTGTAACCGAAGATCGGCTTGCGCGCGAACGTCGACATGATGTCGGATACGAACCCCATGGACGGCAGGATCATGATGTAGACCGCCGGGTGCGAGTAGAACCAGAACAGGTGCTGCCAGAGAAGCACCTGCCCGCCGCCCGCCGGATTGAAGAAGTGGGTCCCGAGGGTCCGATCGAAGAGCAGCATGCCGAGCGCCGACGCCAGGACCGGGGTCGCCATCAGCTGCAGGATCGCCGTGATGAACAGCGCCCAGACCGACAGCGGCATCCGGAAGAAGTGCATTCCGGGGGCTCGCATGTTGACGATGGTCGTGATGTAGTTCACCGCCCCCATGATCGAGGCCGTCCCGACCAGCAGCACCCCGACGATCCACAGGGTCTGCCCGAGCGCGACTCCGGTGTACTGCGGGTCGGCGCTCAGTGGCGGGTAGGCCGTCCAGCCCGTCGCGGCCGTTCCTCCTTCGACGAAGAACGAGGAGGCGATCACGGCCCCGCCCGAGAACCCCACCCAGAACGACAGCATGTTGAGCTTCGGAAAGGCCATGTCCCGGGCGCCGATCATCAGCGGAATCAGGAAGTTCCCGAACGCACCGGTGAGGATCGGGATGATCACCAGGAAGATCATGATCGAGGCGTGCATGGTGAAGACGGCGTTGTACTGCGCCGGGTCCGCAGGGTTCCAGCTGGTGGGGAGGACGTTCGCCAGCGGGATCTCCTTGTCCGGAAAGCCGAGCTGCCAGCGCACGATCATCGCCAGGAAGCCTCCGAGGACCATGAAGGCCAGGCTCACGAACAGGAACTGGATCCCGATGATCTTGTGGTCCTGCGAGAAGATGTATTTCCCGATGAAGGATGGCGAGTGCTGCGCGTCGTGCTGGGCGGACATGGTGTCAGGTCCTCCGATGGGGAGCCTCAGGCAGCCGGCGCTTCAGCCGGAACGACGCCGGCCTCCTGCTCGCTGAGCCACTTCCGGTACGCCTCGGGCTCCATGACCGTGAGCACGCCCCGCATCGTCCCGTGGCCGAAGCCGCAGAGCTCGGCGCAGGCAATCTCGTATTCGCCGGTCTTGGTCGGCTGCACCCAGATGTCGATCGTCAGCCCCGGCACCGCGTCCTGCTTCAGGCGGAACGCCGGCACGAAGAAGCTGTGGATCACATCCTTGGAGCGCAGCCGGATCTTCACGGGCGCGTTCACCGGCACGTGCATCTCGTTGTGCACCACGACGTCGTCCGCCGTCTCGAACTGCCCGTCCGCCCCCTTGTACCGCACCTCCCAGTCGAACTGGGAAGCGAGGACCACGATCTCCTGGTCGGTCGGCGGAACGTGCCCCTTGATCTCGTCCCAGACCTTGCGGCTCGCCAGGCCGAGAAAGACCAGCATCACGGCCGGCACGATGGTCCAGATCACTTCGATCCGGGAGTTCCCGTGGGTGTAGTGGGCCCGCACGCCCTCGCGGTGCCGGTAGCGCCACGCGAAGTAGAAGAGCACCGTCTCGGTCACCACGAAGGCCACGCCCGTGACCGCCAGGATCACGTAGAACATCAGGTCGATCCGACCGCTGTAGGTCGATACCCCTTCGGGGAGCAGGTGCACGGGGTCGATCTCTCCTGTCGCCTGGGACTTCCCGTATGCCGGGACCGCGCGGGCACGTGCACGCCGGCGATCCCCTCGATCCCGCTGCGACCGCCGGTTTATACGCGACCGAAGCGGGCGAAGTCAAGAGTTTCACGGAACGGGCGGCTCGATGCGCCGGCCCGATGCGGAACGCGTCGCGCCGATCCGTGCGGCGCCGGTCCGCACGCCTCCGATCCTTTTTGTTATCATGGCGCTCCCGATGACCGTCTCGGATCTGCCGGCCCTCAACGCTCTGCTGAACGGATCGTGCGCCGTTCTCCTGGTCGCCGGGTACGCCTTCATCCGGAGCCGGCGGATCGCGGCCCATAGAGCCTGCATGATCCTGGCCCTTCTCACCTCGGCCCTCTTCCTCGCGTCCTACCTGACGTATCACTACCATGTCGGCTCGGTCCCCTACCGCGGCAACGGATGGGCCCGGCCCGTCTATTTCACCATCCTTCTGACGCACACCGTCCTGGCCGCGACCGTCGTGCCGCTCGCCCTGGTCACCGCGGGCCGGGCCGTGCGCGGCCGGTTCGATCGCCACATGCGGATCGCGCGCATCACGCTGCCGATCTGGCTGTACGTGTCCGTGACCGGGGTGGTGATCTACCTGATGCTGTACGGGGCGAACTAGCGCGCCCTCCTGCCGCGCGCCGACTCTTGCCCGGCCCCCCGGGACCTGTGCTAGAGTTCCGCGCCGCGCGGGGACTTGCCGCGACGGGGGAATCTATGGCGCACGCCGCGACCATGAACGAAGTCGAGCGCTTCGAGAACCAGCTCACCCCGGGATGGGGCAAGCTGATGATGTGGATCTTCCTCTGCTCGGACGCCATGTCGTTCGCCGGGCTCCTGGCGGCTTACGGCGCCGTGCGCCTCGGCAGCAGCAACTGGCCGAACCCCGCGCAGATCCTCGACGTGCCGCTGACGGCGATCAACACCTTCATACTCATCTGCAGCAGCGTCACCATGGTGAAGGCGCTGTCGGCGATCCGCCATGGTGACCGGAAGGGGCTCCTCCTCTGGCTCTTCGGAACGATTCTCGGGGGCTCGACCTTCCTGGGCATCCAGGCGTACGAGTGGACGCATCTCATCCATGAAGGCCTGACGATCCAGGGGAACCCGTTCGGCGTCTCGACTCTGTTCGGCGCCACGTTCTACATCCTGACCGGGTTTCACGGCTGCCACGTCCTGTCGGGCGTCATCTACCTGATCTGCATCTTCATCAAGGGCGCCCGCGGGGGATATTCTCCCGAGCGCAACAGCTCCGTCGAGATCGCCGGTCTCTACTGGCACTTCGTGGATCTGATCTGGATCCTGGTGTTCACCTTCGTGTACCTTATCGTCTGAGCGTCACCCCGGAGGAGGATGCCCGTGTCGAGCCAAGCCGACGGACACGCCGAACCGAACTACTGGATGGTCTGGCTCGCCCTGGCCGTCCTGACCGTGATCGAGCTGGCCGTGGCCCGGGTGCCCAACGCGAAGGCCTTCGTGATCATTTCGCTCTGCGCGCTGGCGCTCACCAAGGCCGCCCTGGTGGCGCTCTATTTCATGCATCTGAAGTTCGAGAAATACGCGCTCGTCCTGATCGTCCTCAGCCCGCTCGTCCTCTCGGCCATCATGTACGTCGGGCTGGTGCCGGACGCCACCACCCACATCCACTGGCTGCCCTGAGGCCCCGCACGATGCCGGGCCTCAGGGACGCCTCCCGCGCTGTTCTCCTCCTGGCGGTGCTCGCCGCGTGCGCCTGCGGCGGCAACCCCGAGACACCGTCGCGGGAAGGCACCTCGGCCCCCGCGCCCCCCGCCGCGACCGCGACACCGGAATCCCCGGCCTCCGCCGGGACGGCGACGGGCGATGGCGGGCGCATCACCGGACGGGTTCTCTTCTCCGGCGCTCCCCGTCCGCCACGACCGATCCAGGTGACCAAGGACCACGCGGTCTGCGGCGCCAGGATGCACGTGGACGAAGGTCTCGTGGTCGGCCAGGATGGCGGCGTGCGGAACGCGGTCGTCTCCCTCGGCCCGATCGCCCCGGGCGGGGCGTGGCCCGAGGCCCCGAGGCCGACTCTCGACCAGCACGGCTGCTGGTTCACCCCGCACGTCCTTCTGGTCCCGGCCGGGGCGAGCATCGACGTGGTCAACAGCGACGGCATCCTGCACAACATCCACACGTATCCGAAACGCAACCCCCCGACGAACCAGGCGCAGCCGAAATTCAAGAAGGTCCTGAACCTGATCTTCAAGGAACCGGACACGGTCCAGGTCAAGTGCGACGTCCACAGCTGGATGAACGCCTGGATCATCGTGGCACCGCATCCCTACTACGCCGTCACGGACGCGAGCGGGGCCTTTACGCTGGCCGGCGTCCCGCCCGGAAGCTACACGCTGACGGTCTGGCACGAGACCCTGGGGACCCGCGAGCAGCCGATCTCCGCGACGTCCGGCGGAGTCTCCGAAGCCACCATCACCTTCCAGGATTAGGAGTGTGCGCGGGACGCCGAGGCGAACGACTTCCGCCCTCGTTCTCTATGCGCGGGTCCCCCGAGTCGGCCAGGTCAAGACGAGGATGACCCCCTGGCTCGGCGCGGACGAGGCGCTGCGCCTGCACCTGGCCCTCCTGCTCGACAGCCTTGCGCTGCTGCGGGCGGGGGCCGTGGAGGCCGGAGCGCTTCCTGTTCTGTCCTTCAGCGAAGCGTGGGACCCCGAAGAGGCGGCGGGCCAGGACGAATTGGCTGCCGCGGCCCGCGGCCTGATCCTGCGGCCGCAGCGGCAGGGCGATCTGGGCCGGCGGCTGCAGGACACATTCACCGGCCTGCTTGCGGACGGCCATGCCGAGATCGTGGTGATCGGCTCCGATTGCCCGGGGCTCCCCCCTTCAACCGTTCGTGCCGCCTTCGAGGCGTTGCGGCAGGGCGCACGGGCCGTCCTCGGCCCCGCGGTGGATGGCGGGTACTACCTCGTGGGTGCCCGGCACCCGCTTCCCGCGATCTTCTCAGGAATACCCTGGAGCACCGGCCGCGTCATGGAAGCGACTCTCGCCGCCCTGGATCGCGCCTCGGTGGGCCCTTCTCTCCTGCCCCCGTTCCACGACGTCGACGTCCCGGCCGACCTCGACAGGCTCGCGGCCGGCCCCTCCCGACCCTGGCCCGGAGCCGGCACCAGGACGGCCGACTTCGTCGAGGCGCTGCGGCGCGCCGGGCGCCTGCCCGCCCCGGCCCGAAGCTCCTAGCCAACCTGAATCAGTCCCAGCCGGCCGGACCAGCGGCGCTCGAGGTGGCGCACCAGGCTCTGGCGCTCCGGCCCGGCGGCCAGCGCCGCGGCGCACCGGAACGCCTCCCGGCGGGCGTCCTCCAGAAGATCGTGATCGCGCAGGATGTCGCCGATGCGCAGGTCGGGCAGTCCCGACTGCCGCGTGCCGAGGAACTCACCGGGCCCCCGCAGGCGCAGGTCCTCGCGGGCGATGGCGAAGCCGTCACCCGATCGGGCCACGATGTCGAGGCGCCGGCGCCCCTCCTCGCCCGCCGGCGCCCCCTGGAGGAGGATGCAGTGCGACTCGTGCGCGCCGCGCCCGACGCGCCCACGCAGCTGGTGGAGCTGCGACAGGCCGAAGCGCTCCGCCTGCTCGACGACCATGACCGTCGCGTTCGGCACGTCGATGCCGACCTCGATGACGGTCGTGGCGACCAGGATCGGCAGTCGACCGGCCGCGAAATCGGACATGACCCGGTCCCGCTCCTCCGCCTTCAACCGGCCGTGCAGGAGGCCCACCTGAAGGTCGGGGAAGACCTCCCCCTGGAGCCTGCGGTGCATCTCGACCGCGGCCTTGAGATCGACGGAATCGCTCTCTTCGACCAGCGGGTAGACGACGTAGGCCTGCCTCCCCTCGCGGACCCGGGCGCGCAGGAAGTCGTACACGCCGGGCCGCGCCTCCTCCTCGCGCACGACCGTCCTGATGGGGCGGCGCCCCGGAGGCATCTCGTCGACGACCGACAGATCGAGGTCGCCGTACACCGTCAGCGCGAGCGATCGCGGGATGGGCGTGGCGGTCATCACCAGCACGTCGGTCCGCTTTCCCTTGGCGCGCAGGCGCGCCCGCTGCGCCACTCCGAAGCGGTGCTGCTCGTCGATGATCGCCAGCCGGAGGGAACGGAAGCGCACGTCCTCTTCCAGGAGCGCGTGCGTGCCGATGAGAAAGGGGATGGACCCGGCGCGCAATCCACCCAGGACCTGGCGGCGGGCGGCGCCCGTCACGCCGGCGGTCAGGAGGGCGACGGGGCGGCCGCTCCCCTGGAGCATCCTGCCGAACGAGCGATGGTGCTGCTCCGCCAGGAGCTCGGTCGGCGCCATGACCGCCACCTGGTGGCCGTTCTCCACGACCAGGAGCGCCGCGAGCAGGGCCACCACCGTCTTGCCGCAGCCGACGTCCCCCTGGAGGAGGCGGTTCATCGGCCGCCCGGACATCAGGTCCTGGGCGATCTCCTTCAGGACCCTGCGCTGGGCGCCCGTGAGGTGGAACGGCAGGGCGGCGCGCAGCCGGTCGCGGATGGCATCGTCCACCCGCAGCCCCGGCTCGCTCGGCCGGGTCTCGCGCTCGCGTCGCGCCAGGGCGAAGCCCAGCTGCAGGAAGAAGAACTCCTCGAAGATCAGCCGGCGGTGAAAGGGGGATCGGAACTCGTTGAGCGCCTCGAGATCCGCGTCCTGCGGCGGGAAGTGGGCCAGCCCGAGCGCCTCGCGGCGGGAAAGGAACCCCCGATCGCGCGTCATGCCGGGAGGCAGCGGATCCGGCAGGACGGCCGGCAGCCCCTCCAGGACCGAGTGCGTCAGCCGCCGGATGGCCCGCGAGGACAGTCCCGGAAGCCGCGGGTAGATCGGCACGACCCTGCCGGCGTGGACGGCCTCCTGGTCGTCGTCGGACAGGACCTCGAACTGCGGAGTCTGGAGCACCAGGCCCCGGCGGCCGAAGCGCGCCGGTCCCGCCTCGCCGTACAGGATCACCTCGCGCCCCGGCGGCATCGCGGTGCGCAGGTAGGGCTGGTTGAAGAAGAGGACCCGGATCGCGCCGCTGTCGTCCTCCACCAGGGCCTCGAAGATCGTGAAGCCGCGCGCCCGCGTCCGCCGCAGCACGGCGGTCCGCACCCGTCCGCGCACCGTGGCGCGGAATCCGGGGGCGAGCGAGGCGATCGGGAGGAAGCGGCTCCTGTCCTCATAGCGGAACGGCAGGTGGAAGAGCAGGTCCTCGACCGTCACGAGCCCCCGTTCCCGAAGCTCCTCCGCGCGCTTCGGGCCGATGCCCTTGAGGTTCCCGAGAGGGGTCGCGAGGTCGATCGCCACGGGGCGATTATAGGCGAGGCTAGAACTCGATCTGGAAACCGACCTGGAAGCGCCGCCCGAACCGGCGAACCCCGTCGACCTGCAGGGGGGCGGTGCGCTGGCCGAGCTCGTCGCGGCCCGCGTTATCCCCGCGGTCGGGCTCGTACGTGTACACGCGCAGATCGTCCCGGTTCAGGAGGTTGTAGACCTCGAAGAACACACCGGAGGAGTACTTGCCGACCACCAGGGCCTTCTTGGCGCGCAGATTCACGTCGAGGGTGGCATCGTTTCGATGGCTGTTGCGCCGCTCCGGGATGAACGTCGCCTGCGCCCCCTCCGTCGCCTGGCTGAACCCGAACCGCGTGCGGAACTGCTGGTAGTCCACGTTGTCCATGGCGAAGAAGCGCGAGATGACCGAGTACGGCAGCCCCGAGGCCCAGCTCATCGACGCGCCGACCTGCCAGTCTCCCGGCAGATAGGTGGTCGCGTTCAGCTTCACCACGTGTCTCTGGTCGAAGTCGAGGTAGCCGAATTCCTGCTCGAGGGTCGAGGGATCGTTGCCCAGCCTGGAATCGAAGCTCTCCGCCGCGCCCGTCGCCCGGGAATACGTGTAGGACGTCTGCATCTCCCAGCGGCGCGACAGGCGCTTGAGCAGCTGCACCTCGACCCCGGTGTAGCGGGCCTCGTTCGTGTTGGCGATGCGCAGGACCTGGTTGAAGAAGAAATTGTGGATGTACAGGTCCGGCTTGCCGTCCGCACGCCTCTGCAGCTTGAGGTTGATGCTCCCCTCCCCCGTTCCGGGCTGCGGCACAGTCGCGCCGATTTGATCGCGCCACCGGCCGGTTTCGCGGTCCAGGCGCAGCTCGTGGTTCACGTCGACGTCCTGGAGCTGGTCCCTGTAGGCGCGCCGGATATAAGTCACCATCAGCGCCGTCTCGGGGGCGAGCTCGCGCTCGAAGCCGACCGTGATCTCGTCGGAGAAGGGCGTTCGCAGGCCGCGGTCGACCTGGGTGGCCGAGGGGGGGGCCTTCGACGTCGCCAGCCCGATCCGGTTGTTGGGAACCCCCGCACCGGTGATCCCGTCCCAATCGATGAGGTACTCGCGGTTGATCGAGTCCGGGCCCTCTTCGCCGACCAGGGCGCTCAGGAACAGCTTGTCGTAGAAGCGTCCCCAGGTGGCGAACAGCTTGGTGCGGCCGTTCGACGCCGGGTCCCAGGAAAACGACACCCGGGGCGCCAGGTTGTTGTTGGTGAGACGAAATCGCTCGCGCTGCTGCGGCAGGACGCCGTGCGCCGTCAGGCGCCGGGGATCCACCTCTCCCCCGGTCACCAGGTCGCCGAAGAGGGCCGCGAGCTGGCTCGAGACGAAACGCGCCTCGGTGTGGTGGCGTGTCATGCGGCCGATCGCCGCCTGGTTCAGCGCATCGACGAGGGAGGCGCTCCCCTGCGTGAACCCCTGCGGCGCCGCGACGAGGATCGGATCCCCGGCAATGCCGAAGCTGTGGCGCCCGTCGTTGTTTCCCACCTGGAAGTCGTCGGTGAGCAACTTCTCGCCGCCGGAGAGCGCCACGAGGCGATCGTAGATGGCGCGCTCCGTGGCCGGCTCGAAGAACGCATATCCGAAGGTGTCGTCCGCCTCGCGATCGAACCGCAGACCGAGCGCCAGGGTCATGTTGGGGAACGGCTTGTAGATGTCCTGGGCGTACAGGCCGCCGGTCTCCGAGTGGCCGTCGTTCTCCACGCGGCGCTCCGCCGGCAGGAGCGCGCGGACGGTGCTCGGCGCCGCGCGGGGCGGCAGGATGAGGGGGGCGAGGAGCGGGCGCTCCTCGGTGGCCCGGTCGAAGTCCTCTTTCTCGAAGACATAGCCGAACTTCAGGTCGTGGCTCCCCCAGTAATCCGGGACGTAGACGTTCAGGTCCTGGCGCACGGTGACGCGCCGCCTCGAGTCCGAGAAATCGAGGTAGTAGGGGCCGCTGGTGATCCCGAGTGTCTGGTCGATGGTGTAGTCCCGGTCGGACGGCAGCGGAGCACGATGCCCGTAGGGATACACGCCGGACCCTAACGGGGCATCGTCCAGGTAGAAGTTGCCGTTCCTGTCTTCGATCCCGAGATCGAGGTGCCCGTCGCCGTCGATGTCCTCGTACGGGTCCATGATGCCGTTGCCGTTCTGATCTTCCTTGAAGGTGTCGAGGCGGCCGTCGCAGTCGAGATCCTCGCGCAGGATCCCCTCGCATCCGCCGGGCAGCCCTCCGCGTCCCGAGAGGGTCAGGTGATTGTCCCCGTCCCGGTCCTCTCCCGGATCGAGCTGTCGGTTCCGGTTGAAATCCTCGAACACGTCGAACCTGCCGTCGACGTCGTAGTCCTCCCCCGCGTCGCGATCCGACGCCTCGAAGAAGCCGTTGTGGTTCCTGTCCGTGACCAGGAGCCCGTTGTCGTTCGTGTCGGGATCGAGCGTCGGCCCCCGCGAAGGGCGCTCGTCGAAGTGGGCCAGCGAGGTCTCGAGCACGATGTAGGGATTGAGGATCGTCGTCAGCTTGGCCGTGAGAATCGGCCCGCCCTGACGGCTGGTATAGCCGCTCTCGACACGGGTCAGGCTGTTCAGTCCCTGGTTCAGGTATTTCTGGGGGTCGTAATTGATCGACAGGGCCAGGCGGTTGCTCGGAGTGGCCTGCCAGGTCAGCTTGGCGAACTCCCGGAACTCCCGGATGCCGGTCACGAAGGCGCTGTTCAGCGCGTTGACCGGGTCCTCCTTCTGGATGTATTCGTGCGCCATGAAGAACCACGCCCGGTCCTTCACGATCGGCCCCTCCAGGGACAGGAACGGCGTGAAATCGTTGAAGCGCAGGTCCCTGAGTCCCAGCTCCCCCAGGCCGCCGTGCTGCCGCGGGTCGTCGATCCCCGCCCCGTCGCCGTCCAGGGCATTCCCGCGCCAGAAGAACTTGAACGTCCCCTTGAACTCGTTGCCGCCCGACTTGGTGGTGATGTTGGCGAAGCCCCCCTGCGCCCGGCTGAACTCCGCCGTCG